>NZ_BAAJMC010000005.1:0-238967 GCF_057551365.1 Colwellia sp. KS18-150
GCAAAACGCTTGGCTTGTGCTCCTTCGTCGCTTATTTTAGCCAAGCATTTATGCGCCCATTAGTAAGGCGTTATATTTTAAGGTCGTAATGAATTTCTACAAAAATTTTTCAATTATCTTATTGTCGTTTCTCATGTTCATTTTTGGAATGATAATACCTCCTAATTTCTCGCTCAAACTTAGTGTTGATGAACCTACCTTTAATGCTATAAACAGTATGTCTCCATTGGTAAGTTCAATAGCCACAATAATTGCGGCATCATGTGCCTTGAGGGCTCTCTACATATGGAAAAAAGAACATATATGGAAGCGCTCAGAAGTTTATAAGCATGAATTTCTGCTCTCCATATCTCAATATACTAATGCAGTTCTTTTAAATTCACATATGAGCTTGAACTTTTGTATTGAAAAATTAAATGGCAATAAAGAACATAATGCCGAACTCTTTGATGAATCATTGGAAAAGCATAAAAAAAATATGGATGTTCAATTGGATAACTTATATGCAACAAGCGGAAAAATTTATTTCATAGCTAATAATAATGACATCAACAATGACATCTTAAACCTAAATATTAAAGCTATGGGGATGTTGCATGAATTGGGTTTAAAGTTATTTATAAATGCGGAAACTAAAACATATAGCAAGGAAGATATTGTCGAAACTGAAGAAATAGGAAAAGAACTTATCAATGAATTCTTATTATATAGCAAAAATATTCGTGAGAAATTGGATTCTGAAATAAAAATATAACAAGTCAATCAAGTCGGACGCCTAACAGTTGGCTACGTTTCGCTTCGCTACACAATTTTAGCCAACCATTACTTAGCCTGTTATTTAAGCGTTAGCTGTCTTTCTAGTATAAGTAATTCAAGGAGTGAATTTGAACAAATTATGGTTTTTTATTTTGGGTGCTTTTTTCTTTGTACTCGGTATTCTAGATTTGGATTCAGGTTCTACAAATGCCTTTGGAGCAGGTAATATGTCTACGACTCAAATTACGCCTGATACTAGGCCAATCGAATTTTATTTATCTGTTACTTTTAAAATCATAGTCGGTTTATTTCTCATTAGGTATGCTCTTTCAAATAAAAAGTAGGATATCTAGTCAGCTATAAGCCATTTAACAGGGACAAAATTATAGTTGGCTGTTTTCGTTCCTCAACATTTTAGCCAACAATTTTTTGCCCATTATTAGGGTGTTTTTATCATGTTAACCCATAAACCTCAATGTACAGTTATGAACGTATTTGTTATTTAACTTGTTGAAAATGTTTGTTTATATTTTTGTGGTGTTTGTTTTGTATTGTTCTTGGTTGTTCATTGTAGCATAATGGCGAAGCTACAAATGTGCTACACTATTCGGGAATGCAATGACTATAAAAACTAAAATAACGATAAGCAGTATCAAGAATCTTAAGATTGAAGATAAACGGTTAAATGACTCTGAAATTTCAGGTTTCCATGCCCGAATAACAGCGAAAGGATTAATTACTTATTATCTCTTTTATCGGCTCAATGGAAAACAAGCCAATTATCGCTTAGGAATAGATGGTCAATTGTCTCCTGCACAAGCCCGAGATTTAGCTAAAAACAAAATAGCTGAAGTGACTCAAGGTGTAGACATTCAATCACAGCGAAAAAACGAACGCATTAAAACCAAACATTCTAAATACTCTACGCTGCAATCTTTCTTAGAAGAAAAGTACACCCCTTGGTTAAAATCACGCAACCCAAAAACAGTCGATAAAACAATAAAAGCGTTTAAATCTTCTTTTCCTAAGTTCATGGATTTTCAGTTATCAGACATAAACGCATGGGAAATTGAAAAATGGCGCAATAAGCGATTAGCGGAAGGTGTTAAACCTGCAACCACCAATCGGCAAATAAACACCATTAAAGGCTGTTTAAGCCGTGCTGTTGAGTGGGAAGTCATTGATAGTCATGATTTACGTAAAGTTAAAAACCTGCAAGTAGATAACTCCAAAGTAAGATACCTCAGTACAGACGAAGAAATAAGACTTAGAGCCAGCTTAAAAAAGTGCACTATCAACTTTTTAGAGCCTATTGTGTTACTTGCCATAAATACAGGTATGAGAAAAGGAGAGTTATTGTCACTTGAATGGTCACACATCAATATAGAAAATAAAATGCTGACGGTTGATTTTCTCAATGCTAAATCAGGAAACACGCGCCATATCCCCTTAAATACAGAAGCATTCAATACCCTTAAAAAATGGCAAAACATAACAGACGCCACAGGCTTTGTGTTTAAAGATAAAAACAATCAACCATTAAAAGACTTTCCGTCAATTTGGCGCGATATGCTAGATGAAGCCAAGATAACCAATTTTAGGTTTCACGATTTAAGGCACCACTTTGCTAGCAAGCTAGTCATGGCGAGTGTGGATTTAAATACAGTTAGAGAGTTACTAGGTCATAGCGATTTAAAAATGACTTTACGGTATGCTCATTTAGCACCTGAACACAAAGCGGCTGCAGTCAATTTGATTGGTTAAGGATCTCAGCGTGTTTCAAAGTACACTCTGTTACCACCTAAAGTGACGTGATCTATGAATGTTAACTAGTACCACAAACCTGACCCTTTTCATCAACAAAAATCATAATTTCTAAGGTTAGCTTCTAGTAGGGGGGACTAGAATTCACCGCTATAATATCGGCTTAAATTGCACTAGTGCCAAATACCTTAATATCTAAAAGGCTATTAAATTGGAATATTTAGGGGCATACTCTTTTGGAGTGATATATTAAAAGGATATTAAATGAGTGACTTATATAAGTTCTTAAAGCGGGAACATTTAGACCTACTGCTGGAAAAAGATATAATTCGTATTGGTACAGGAACATATTATGCGGCTGATGAGCATGGTTCTAAAGTTAAAGATACAGAGGAAAGGCAGGTTAAATATCACGGGAAAATTAAAAAATTACAATCCGGTAACTTAGCAAATTACCCTGCTCTTAGGGGGCTTATTGCTCCTTTGGGTAATAGTGAGAATTATCATATTGGTAATGTGTTTATCGAAGAGGGAGGGCTGACCATCACAGAGCCCGATTTTTATAATTTCTCTTTGGCAAAAGGTTATAAAATCAGCACCCATGAAGAATGGTATAGGGAAGAAGGCTATAATTCTTGTTATCGGGTTACCAACTTTGCAATGTTTTCGACCGAGATAAATAATGCCTTATCATTAAAGATTGCCCCTTGTAATGGAGGTCATGGATTAGTTCATTATTATAAGGATGACTCAGGATTAAACGTCGCAGATAAGGCTGGAGCTCTTCCTACCTGTTTTTTAAAAGGAGAGAAAAGTTACGGGGGACAAAGTGAATATAGATTAATTTGGTCTCCCGTTATCAGTAATGGAGATTTGGATTGCATCGACATTCAAGTAAAAGGTTTACACAAATATATCGAACCTTTAAAAGATATAGGTGATTAAAAGTCTAAATATCTGCTACCAAACAACCTTGTGAACGCACTTTTTCATATACTTCCTATATCCTAATATACACAACAAAAGCCACCTACATAGCCAGTAAGCCTTATCAAAACTTGGATAGGCTTTAAAATATTTATGTCTGCTGATGTTTCGAGAGTACCCTTAATATTGTGTGATTTCAGGGAATAGATTTAGACCGTTTTGTGGTAGTCGTTAGCCTTTCAAATTCAGGAAAAAATGTCAGCTTTTGGCTATCAGTTGACCTAAAGAAAAACTAGTAGCTTACGTCAGCAAATCGCACAAAGTGTGAATATTGAGTTTTATAACGAAAAGTTGCTTTATATAACTCAAACAAAGCTAGCTATTTTGAAGTTAACCAGTAAGTACGTGGTCTTCAGAGGATTTACAACATCAAATCATTTGAAGTTATAAAGTAGACCAACTTCAAACAAAACCAGTAAACACATAGTGTTGAGCGTGATTAACTGTTTTTACTATGATTTCAAACCTAAAATATCGGCACACTGAATTTTGAAGTTAACCAGTCAGGACTTGGTTTACAGCGAATTTACAACATCAAATCATTTGATGTTGTAAAGTAGGTCAACTTCAAACAAAACCAGTAAAACCGTAGTGTTGAGCGCGATTAACTGTTTTTACTATAATTTCGAACCTAAAATATCGGCACACTGAATTTTGAAGTTAACCAATAAGGACGTGGTTTCCAGCCATTTTCAACATCAAGTGAACTTCAAATAACTTTAAATCAACTTCAAATTTCACTTGAATCCATTTCAAATCTATTGCTATAACGTAAAAAGCGTTGAGATAGCTGTGAAGCTACATCAACAAAACATACGCTTCTTAAAAACAGGAATTACCCATGAACAATTCAATGACCGTTGTGAAACGTGCATTAACCGAAATAGAGACTGCCAAGTATATTGGCATGAGTCGCTCTTTTCTTCGTCAATCAAGAATGGAGGGCAATCGAGATAATAGAACCCCTGCACCTAAGTTCATCAAAATTGGCCGCTCGGTCAGATACCTCATTGAAGATTTAGATAATTGGCTCGACAGTTTTGCTAAGCAATCTCACTTAATGGAAGTGGGGTTTTAATATGAGTGATTTATCTTCAAATTTAGCCTTTAGCCTAAGATGGTTTTCAATGGGGCACTACATTGATGTTTGTAACGATATCTGTAATCAAGAAGGCAGACTTTTTCCTTCTGAAGCCTCAGGTATCATTATTAAAAAAGGTAAGATTCAATCATTACTTGTGAGAGGTTTTTTACAAAAAGAGCTGACAGAGATACACAGAACAAGTTACTGGCGTGTTCGTATTACCGAGCTAGGCAAAAAAGCTTTTGAGGAGTATAAACATGACTGCTCAAAATAAGGCTGTGGAATTAACGCTATACAAGTCACTTCCTGTGTTTAGGGATTATCCTTTTTTAACAGTAAATCGTCATGATTGTGCGGCAGATAGAGCGGATGTGGAGTTTATCTTTGAGCAATTAAGCAAAGTACCTGACCCGATTAAACGCATTATCTTAAACAATGCCTTTAAGTTAAACGTCAGACGTGAGCGTAATCTTTATATTCTCAATACCACCAACAAAGTGGTGAGTTTATTACCTGAAAAATTACGCCATGCCTTAACGGTTGATGATGAAGAAGTCAGAAGCATTGCTAAAGCGCGCGCTAATCGATGTAGACGAATAGCATTACACCATAATGTTAGTGGTAAAATTTCTGCTAAAGCTAAAGCTAAAGCTAAAGCTAAAGCTAAAGCTAAAGCTAAAGCTAAAGCTAGCCTTGAGCCATTAACGGCCATATGCCAATCAAACAGCACACAGATTTATCAATTACTGACTGAGTATGCTGCTACTTATCGTCTTAAGCCCATTAGCATTACTGAGCAAGGGGCTACCGAGTTAGGCGCAATAAAACGTATGCTTGATAAAAATTGGTGGATGCGACGATTACGTAAACTATTCAACCAAGCGTATGAGCAAGCCGCCATTGAATTAAATCTAGTCAATAAATACAAACAGATTTACGCCAGTGATTTAACCGTTAAAAAGCGCAAACAACAAAAGCTTAGAAACGAGCAAATGCTCAGTTCAATGACGGTCATTAATGATGTCGGTCAGCAATTCTCTCTCAAAGAGCTATCAGATTTAAATGTCTCCAACCCTGCGGTTAGAAAAGCCGAGCTTATGGTACGTATGCGCGGTTTTGAAGAGTTATCAAAGGCACATAACCATCAAGGTATTTTTATTACGATTACCTGTCCATCAAAATATCATGCCGTGTTTTCTAAATCTGGGCAACCTAACCCAAAATACCAAGGGTTTACTCCTTATCAAGCTAATCAGTACCTGTGTAGTCTTTGGTCACGCATTCGCGCTGAGTGGAGCAGAAAAGGCATTAAACCTTATGGGTTTAGAGTAGCAGAGCCACAACATGACGGTACACCCCATTGGCATATTTTACTCTTTACAGAAAAGCATCAAATTAATGACGTAAAACACGTAATTAGCCATTACTCACTTGAAGAAGACGGAGATGAAAAAGGTGCAATTGAAAACCGCTGTGACTTTAAACTCATTGACCCGAAAAAAGGCAGTGCAACAGGTTACATTGCTAAATACGTTTCAAAGAACATTGATGGTGAAGGACTCGACAAAGGTGTTTACGGTGAAGACCCTATCACCGCAGCACAACGTGTCGATGCTTGGGCGTCTTGTTGGTGTATTCGTCAGTTTCAACAAATTGGTGGGGCTAGCGTCTCCGTTTGGCGTGAATTAAGGCGGTTAAAACAAAAACTTGGTGTAGATACCATTATCGAGCAAGCACGAAAAGCCGCCGATGAAAGCAAATGGCACGATTTTATTAATGCGATGGGCGGTGTTTTTGCACCCCGTAAAGAGCAACCCATCAAGCTCTCTTATGATGCCACCTTTAACAATGACACAGGTGAATGTAAGGTCGGCTTTTATGACGGGAACATCATTCAAACAGTCAAAGGATTACTCTTTAAAGGGGAAGTTATTGTCACTCGATTTTTCAGTTGGCGCTTAGAAAGAGCAAACGAAGTTTGCTTTAACTTGGAGTTCTGTAAATAACTGTACTGATAAACAAAACTATTATAAAGTTGTTTTTCTGTGATAGTTAAATAGCTCAATAAGGGAATAGTTTTAAACTAAAACACACCAGTTTTATATTTTCACTATCATGCTTATCTTAAAGGAACTAAGAACAATGATATTAACACGACAAAAAAACACGAAACTACTTGCCTTGTTTTTATGGGGGCTGCTTACAGCCTGTGGAGGTAGTAATGACCCTTCTCAACCAGACACCACTCCTCCAGTTATCACCCTTGTTGGCGAGAGTACAATTAGTTTATTTCTTGATGAAGCTTATGATGAGTTTGGTGCAAGTGCAACGGACAATATAGATGGCTCTGTTTCGGCTCTTATTTCAGGTACTGTGGATACTGGAACATTAGGTGATTACACCATTACCTATGTCGCTACCGATAGCGCGGGCAATACTAGCAGTATTACTCGAACCGTTACCGTAATAGAGCCGCCAGACACTACTCCCCCGGTTATCACTTTAAATGGCGAAGCTATCATTGACCATATCTATGGTGATGCATATGCCGACTTAGGCGCTATCGCCACAGATAATATTGATGGCTCAGTAACGGTTATTACTAGCGGTAGTGTGGCGGTTGATGTGATTGGCAGTTTTACCATTACTTATACGGCAACCGATGCCGCGGGTAATAACAGTAGTATTGAACGAACCGTTAATGTAATAGATTTGGTTGCCCCTATTATCACCTTAATTGGTGAGAGTAACGTTACTTTAGGGGAAGGCCGTGTCTATAAAGAGTTAGGTGCTAGCGCTATTGACAATATTGATGGCGAAGTAATAGTTAACGCGCCTTCAGGCACGGTTGATTATGATAATGTAGGGCGTTATGAACTAACTTACAGTGCTACTGATATTGCCGGCAATACCTCTATTCTAATACGAACTGTTGAAGTTGTTACCCCTAAACCTTTTATTACCACATGGAAAACCGACAATATAGGTGTTAGCGCTGATAATGAAATTACCATTACCACCAATCCTGCCTTTGCAGCAGAATATGATTATCATGTTGATTGGGGCGATGGTACAACAGATGAAAATCTAACTGGCGATTATACCCATACTTATAATATGGCAGGGACATATATCGTAACTATCAGTGGTTCATTTCCACAGCTCTACTTTGAGGCGACTTCTGCTTATTATTCTAGGTATCAGCAAAGGGGGGATGTAGATGCTGGTAAATTACTAAGCGTGGAACAATGGGGAGATGGAGTCTTATTATCGTTGCATAAGGCATTCAGCTTTTGCAGGAATCTCATATTCAACACCGATGATGCTCCTAACCTCAGATTAGTAACAGATATGTCATACATGTTTTCTAGCACAGGAGCATTTAATCAAGATGTTAGTGCTTGGGATGTTAGCTCGGTAGCGAATATGTCATATATGTTTTTTGAAACCGGGGCCTGGAGTTCAAGTGCTCGTGATTGGGTGGGATTTAATCAAGATATTGGTACTTGGGATGTTAGCTCAGTAACCAATATGTCAGGGATGTTTGCTGAGACACTTGCTTTTAACCAAGATATTAGTGCTTGGGATGTTAGCTCGGTTACAGATATGTCATACATGTTTTCTAGCACAGAAACATTTAATCAAGATATTAGTGCTTGGGATGTTAGCTCGGTTACAGATATGTCGTATATGTTTTCTAGCACTGAAACCTTTAACCAAGACATTAGCTCTTGGGATGTTAGCTCAGTAACAAATATGTCAGGGATGTTCAGCTTTGAGACTAGTTTCAATGGCGATATTAGTGCTTGGGATGTTAGCTCGGTTACAGATATGTCGTATATGTTTGCTCACACTGAAACCTTTAACCAAGACATTAGCTCTTGGGATGTTAGCTCAGTAACAAATATGTCAGGGATGTTTAGACTTGCCGAAACCTTTAATCAAGACATTAGCACTTGGGATGTTAGCTCAGTAACAAATATGTCCGAAATGTTTAGATTTTCCTTTAGCTTTAATCGGGATATCAGCGCTTGGGATGTGAGCTCGGTAACAGATATGTCATGGATGTTTTCTGATGATTTTCATAGGCAATTTGAGATAGGTGATCATGACACTTTCTCTGGTAATATGATATTCAACCAAGATATCAGTGCTTGGGATGTTAGTTCGGTAACGAATATGAAAGGTATGTTTTCTGGCGTTCGTTTCAACCAAGATATTAGCGCTTGGGATGTTAGTTCGGTAACAAATATGGAAAATATGTTTAACGATGCCCATTTGTTTAATCAAAACCTTAACGATTGGGATGTTAGCTCAGTAACGAATATGAGAGGGATGTTTAGCTATGCCTATAGTTTTAATACAGATATTAATGCATGGGATGTTAGTTCAGTAACGGATATGTCATTTATGTTTGCTGCTTCTAATAGGTTTAATCAAGACCTTAGTGCATGGGATGTTAGTTCAGTCACAAATATGGCAGGGATGTTTAGTAATGGCTTTGATGAGTACGTTGAATACGACTATGTTATTTATCAACCTTTCAATCAAGATATTAGCGCTTGGGATGTTAGTTCGGTAACAGATATGTCAGCTATGTTTAGAGGTGCCGAGAACTTTAATCAAGACCTTAGTGCATGGGATGTTAGCTCGGTCACAGATATGTGGGCAATGTTTTATGAGGTGGAACTTCCTACTGAAAATTATGATGCCTTACTTGGAGGCTGGAGTAACCAGTTACTCCAGAATTCCGTTGAGTTTAATGGTGGTAATAGCCAATATTCACCAAGCGCACAAGCAGCGAGGGATATTTTAACTAACACTTATGACTGGGAAATTACTGATGGTGGAGTTACGCCTTAGTGTTGACTATATTTTAGTGATAATGTTTAAGTGATTAATTTTTAAATTAAGCTGCTACATACCCGCTATAACAAGAGTGAGTTAGTACCTAGGTTTTAGTTTAGTGTGTTGATATTACAGTATTAATTTGAATTACAATAAGTCATTATTAGGGCCTTATGTTGCAGTGTTACCCACAATTAGTGGACAGCTTCTATAGTTGTAACCTCGAGTCCATGTGATACTATAGTGATACATTATTTTATTCTAAATAGGTTTTACATGAGAGTTGAACTCGTAACAACACTTAAACGCCAAGCGACTAAAATATTGGCTGATCTCCATATTTCCAAAGAACCAGTGTTAATTACTGAGCATGGTCAACCATCTGCTTATTTAGTTGATGTTGATGATTATGAGTTCATGCAACAGCGAATGGCTATTCTTGAAGGCGTAGCACGCGGTGAGCAAGCAATTAATAATGGTAATACATTTTCAAATCAAGATGCAAAAGAGAAAATGGGTAAATGGCTGAAGTAATATGGACATCACCAGCCATTGATGATTTAAATGACATAGCTGAATACATTGCTTTAAGTAATATTCCTGCGGCTAAAAAGTTGGTTCAAAAAGTATTCAATAAAATTTCAAGGTTAGAAAGTCATCCTGAATCTGGTAAAAAGCCACAGGAGTTAGCTAACTTAAATTATCGCGAAGTTAATGTTAATCCCTGTCGAATTTTCTATAAAGTTGATAGTGACAAAGTTTATATTTTACATGTAATGCGGCAAGAGCGAGATTTGCGTAGATTTATTCTACAGAGCTAAATACGGCTAACACGCTAATTAATAAGAAAAAAGCAGTTTTCCATTTTCGTTCCCCAATATTTTAACCCGTTATTAGGACGTTAGGCTTTTTTATAATTCAGGTGAAAATAGATATTATGACGAATAGAATTACTAAATTAGAAAAAGTAGGTTTTGTATTAGTTTCACTTATAGTGTTGCTACAGGGATTTTATGGTACATTTTCGTTCGTTGATCCTGCCGGATTTTCTACAGTAAGAGGCACTGAACTTTTTTCTGATATGGATGCTGATTGGGTGAAAATATATGGTTCACGTACTATTTTTATTACCTTAATTTTTGCTTATCTCTTATATACTCGAAATCATGTTGTTTTAATGTGGGGCGCACTATTTGCTGTTGTTATGCCAATTACTGACGGGCTACTTGCATATGAAGCTCAAGCACCTTTTAAAGTCGTTGTTAAGCATGTCGCTACTATTGTGTATTTATTAATAATATTCTTTGTTTTTAAAAAGGTTGTTGCTCAAAAAGCCTAATAATAATTTAAAGTGGGACTGCTAACAGTTTACTTGGTTTCGCTTCGCTACACATTTTAGCAAACAATTATCAGCCCCTTACTTGGGCTTTATATGCCTTTAGGGTTTTGTGAATATTTAGAGTTTAGAGTGAATAATGAGAGAAGAGTTAAGAGCTAAAATCATTGAGGTTTGTGATAAAAAAATCTTAAGTAAAGGTGATAATGTTGGCTTGTCATTCTATGCGTTTTTCGCAAATAAAAATGATAACCCTGTTTTACTTATGGAAGCCGCCACTTGGTGGATTCAAACCCATGAATTAGATCATTTTGTGAAAGCTCATAAAGTTAAAGAAATGGTTCAAGCTGGGTTATAGATGCATATAATAAGCTGTTAAAGCGAGACAAATTACAGTTGGCTGGCTCCGCTATGAAATTGTACAATTTTGGTAGACACTATAGTTAGCTACTATTTACCCCTGAGCGGGGTGTTAGCATTCAAGGAGGAGTATCACGGTATGAAAAATATATATCTACTTTTAGCTATTTTAGGTGGCATAATTCCCTATTTGTTCTTCTTTCAATTTATTCAAATTGAAGGGCTAAACATACCTTTATTTGTTGAGTCATTATTTGTAAATGGTGCCGCTGGTGGTTTTAGCGCGGATTTACTTTTTACATCCTTTGTTTTTTGGTTGTTTATGTTTGTTGAGTCAAAAGACTCAAATAACCCTAAACCCTATTTGTTTATCATTTTAAATTTAACAATAGGGTTAAGTTGTGCTTTACCTGCATATCTATACGCAAAGGTTCATTCAATAAATGCCTAACTAGGTTACGTTTGATTATAACGACGTTAGGCTTTCAATCAAATTAAGAGTCAGTTTATGATAAAGTTCTATAAAATATTTATTATATTATTCATGTTTTCATTTCAGGTGAATGCTACAAATTTACCTGAGAAATTATTAAATATACCAATAAACCTTATATCGGGTGAAAGCACTTCGCTTTTAGAATATGAAGGCAAAAAAGCTGTATATATAAAGTTTTGGGCAACTTGGTGCCAACCTTGTCGAAAGGAGATGCCACACTTTGAACACATTAAAAATGAATATGGTGATTATGTTGAAGTTATTGGCATAAATATTGGGATTAACGATGATATAAAAGCTATTGAGGCTACAGTCAAAGAGTTTGGGCTAACCATGCCGATGGCAATTGATGAAAGTGGGGATTTAGCTCAAGCGTTTAGGTTTATTGGTACACCGTACCATTTACTCTTCGATCGCAATCTTAATTTAATTCATAGAGGCCATAAAGCGAACGAATCTCTTGATAATAAACTTGCTTTAATATCCCAATCTAAGCCAGTAGACCTACTAAATACTGACTCGTTATCTGAAAATGAACCTAATCTCAAAATTGATCTTAATGATGACAAAATTCACGCTTTATTTTTTACTGCGACATGGTGCGATTGGTACCTAAAAGAAAGTCGTCCACAAAGATCTAACAACTGTGTTTCTGCACAACACAATGTAAATACTCTCTCTGCAACATATCCTGATATTATTTGGAACGGTATTGTTTCAAGGCTTTGGACGGGAAATAAAGATTTGAATGACTATAAGAAAAAATATTCAATCAATCATTCTATTGATATAGATATGAGTAATAGTTTATTTCATCAATATTCTGTTAATGATTTACCAACACTGCTATTGATAAAAAATAATAAAGTCATTCTCAAAGTAACAAACTTCTCTGATAGTGAAGAGCTTAATAAATTAATAGGTAAACATAAGGGCTAACAAGTTGCTTGAAAGTCGTTAATTTAGTCAACATATTTTTTGCCTCTTAGTAGGCGTCTAAGTTTAGGGAAGTTTCAACATGATCGTCGTCTATGGAATCAAAGAAAAGCTCAATCCCATTAAGTCCCAACTTTCAGATGTCATTCATAAGTCTATGCAATCTGTACTAGGGATGCCTGATGATAAGCGGGCGCATCGATTTATTCCATTGGATAAATCGGATTTTTATTATCCGGGTGGCCGCTCTGATAATTATACCGTTATTGAAATAAATATGATGGAAGGCCGTCAAATCGAAACTAAGAAAGCATTAATTAAGTCGCTATTTTCTACAATAGAGTTAGAGTTAAATATCTTACTTGTGGATGTTGAAATAACAATCAAAGAGCAACCCAAACATTGCTGGGGTTTTCGCGGTATTACTGGTGATGAAGTTAACGATTTAAAATACAATGTAGACGTATAATAGGTAATTAATAAGGACAAAAAACAGTTGGCTGTTTTGCTCCTCAACACTTTTGCCAACAATTAGTCGCCTCTTTTGCAAGGCGTTATTTACAAAAGGAACTTGTCGTGAAATCTAAAATCGTGTTTTCATTATTCTCATTATGCGTTTTCGTCGCAGGCTTTTTCTCTGGCAGCTATATAGGTTTAGCATTTAGCGCAACCCCTGCTGTTAATCAAATATGGGCCGGCGCTAAGGAAATGCAAGCGGCTATAACTCATATTAATCAAGATGAGGTAGACAAAGCTAAAGCACTTTTGTGTAATTCAATCAAAGCGCGTATTGTTATTATGAACATGGCTAAACCTGTGCAAACGGCAGTTGCTGACCGACAGCTACAAGAGCTTGAAGAGTCTACATATCAACGAATAGATAAAGACAAGTCAGAATTATCTGCAATTTGTATATAGCAAGTTGTTAAATCAAAACAAACTTGAGTTGGCTTTTTGCTTCTTTTTCGCTATTTTTGTCAACAATTTCTGCCCGTTTATATTTGGGGATACAGTTCAGAATTAAGGAGTATCCATGAAGTTTGAAGATGCACAACAAGACATGAATTTATCTTATTTTGGTGGCGGAACAGGAGTTGTAGTTTCTGGCTTAATTTGGTGTGCAGCCGGTTTGGTTGCACTGCAATATTCAAACCTATCGAGTATGCTGACTCTTTTCTTTGGTGGAGTGTTATACACCCATTAGCTATGTTGTTATCAAAATTACTTAAACGCCCGGAAGTCATGATCCTAAAAACCCTTTAAGTAAACTTGCTTTAGAAAATACAATTATCTTATTTGTTGGTTTATTTTTAGCCTTTTCCGTAGCAAAACTGCAAGTAGAATGGTTTTATCCAATAATGCTAATGATTATTGGCGTACGTTACTTAATTTTTAACACTTTATACGGTGCAAAAATTTATTGGTTATTAGGAGTGATATTAATGTTTTCTGGGATGTCGTGCCTTTTACTTGGAGCAAATTTTGTCATCGGCGCGTTTATTGGTGGAGTAACAGAGATTGTATTCTCGATAGCTATTCTAAATCAATCAAAAAGTTTGGTAGTAAAAACCGTATAACAAGTTGCTTTAACGAAAAAATAACAGTTGGCCAATACTTCATTATTATGGCCAAGCTTATTATCACTTAGTAAAATGTTAGCAATACAAATCATCATTAGGAGAATAAATGCCACATTTTGTAATGGACTGCTCTGAGAGCGTCTTTAAAACCCACGATGAAGAATATCTCATTGAACAAATTCACCTTGCAGCTAACTCATCAGGGCTATTTGATGAAGCTGAAATAAAAGTAAGATTGAATCCATTTAAAAAATATTCAGTAGGTAATAAACGTGAAGATTTTATCCATGTTTTCGCTCATATCATGCAAGGAAGGACAACCGAGCAAAAAGCAAATTTATCACAACAGGTAGTAACTAAACTGGTTGCTTTGTTTCCACATATTCCGAATATTGCAATTAATATTAGTGACTTTGAAAAGGCTACTTATTGCAATCGGGGTATGCTGTAGTGCAATGTATCGCTAACAAGTAATTCAAGCAGAGCAGAACGCAGTTGTTTTTTGCTCAACCGTCGCTTATTTTAACCAATATTTTTGCCTGTTAACATGGCGCTACCGATGTTACCCACAATTAGTGAGCACAGGAACAAGACAGTATTTGATTAACGGAAATTTAATACACTATGAATATCTATCTCATAATTTCAGGCGCGTTAAGTGCTATTGCCGCTATTTTACACCTTGGCTGTATATATTTTGGCGCACCTTGGTATCGCTTCTTTGGAGCAGGAGAGCAGATGGCATTAATGGCCGAGCAGGGTAGCTCTCAGCCAACCCTCATCACTTCTGGCATTGTTGTAGTGCTATCCATTTGGTCCTTGTATGCCTTTTCGGCCGCAGGTATTATATTTCGTTTGCCTTTATTACGCTTGGCGCTAATTTTAATCACTTCAATTTACCTTATCCGTGGCCTTGTTGGCCTGGCTTTAATTAATTCAACAATGGAACAAGGCCCTGAATTTTGGTTATGGAGCTCGTTAATTTGTTTAGCGTTCGGCATTTTTCATATGATTGGAGTAAAAAGGCAGTGGGCAAAATTATGATTAACAAAGCTTAATCATGAAAGACACCAGAAAGCGTTATGATGACTATAGATGATAAATATCTAGAAGAAGCTGGATTCCTCTTTGAAAGAGAAAGGGGAGTTTATGACGATTATATAGAGTTCAGGTTACATAATGCTAAAGTAACAGAGTCTTCTGTTGAAGAAGTACTAATGGCGGTTTCTTCTTATATTGCTAATAAGATTAATACCTCAGATGGCTTATTGCCTGCTGCTATCTTCGCGTTAGGTCAGTCACATGATAAACGTTTTTCTAGCTTGTATTTGGATGTTATGAAAACATCACAACAGACTAATATTTCTGCTAGTTTGCAGGCAGTTTTAGCATATGAAAAATTAGGTAGGCAAGTTTTTAAAGATAAAGCGCTAATTTTAGAGGAAGAAGATATCATTGCTGCCATCAATGCTTTCTTGCTAGAAAATGAATTATAACGAATATTATCAACGTATATCAGTGTTATACCAAGGAATATAATGAATAGTAAATGCTTGAGATGTAATGGTGCCCTAAAAGATGTAACCCCTGAGGATGTAAGTGATATTAGGTTTTTATCTTGTGAGAGTTGTCCTTGTCAATACACAGAAAATGAGCACGGAAGAATACACGACCGATGGTTAATGCCAATAACGCTGCCATTATATAGCGTTATTTATGCGCAAGAGCCGTCAAAAAGTGTGGATGGTGTGGTAAAAAAAATGCTGTCGCGACAAAGAGGCTTTATCGATGTACTTATTGAACATATCTCTGCAGAGCTTGAAACTCCGACACAAAAGCTAACTGATATTCACGAATTTATTTATGCCGACGAAGATAAACTTAGGGAGTTTCTCTCTTTAGTAAAAAGCGGTCTTGAAAGAGAGCTATCAAAGTAAATTTGATGTGTGGTGCATAGGAGAAAGGTTGGTTTTCGCTATTTAATCGCTATGTAGCCAACCTTTTTTTTCGGATAAAGTATTTTCGCAACTAGTTTTGTGCGATCTTTACTCTAATTCTGTTTTTGGCAACTCTGGTTTCATGTAGTGCCGATATTGCTTTGTTTGCTTCAGTTTCATTTGGCATTTCAACAAACGCGAAGCCTTTAGATTTACTGGTTTCTTGATCGAGTACTAAGTTACATTCAGTGACTGCGCCATGAGCAGAAAATAAAATACGAATTTCTTGTTCGGTTGTTGAGCGGGATAAGTTACGGACTAAAAGTTTCATAAAAAGCCAAGTGGTAGTTATTACAGACTAAATTGTCTCATATAACGTAGTGAGACCATATGATTATTTAATCTGAATGCGGTTTAAGAGATATTTAACTTATCGAATGTAATTATAGACATTATTAACAAGTCTCTAACTTGATAGTTTTACTTAATTCAAGGCAAATTTCGCGTCAATAGCTAGTCTATTGCAAGATGATTTAACGCAGGAGTTAGTAAAAATAGCTGTTAGAGAAACATATATTAAACCGAGCTCAGGTTATTTATGTAAACTATATGAAAAGGCTGTCAAAACCGCATCAGATGATATTTCCGTGGAATAGCTAAAGGTTTGCTTGGCACCTGTGGCACTTTTTTGCTAGGTTAACTGTTTGTTTTCAGTCCTTATTGGGATATTAGGTGAAATGGAGTTTACATGAAATTATTATTCATATTATCGTTGTTTAGCTCATCAGTCGTAGCGTCAAAATTTGATATCAATGCATACTCTTCTTCGTTGAATTTTGCTCAGGTTATCGATGTTCTAGCGACTCAAGAATCAGATGGCAGTTGGTGTTTTGGTACAACCGTTCGACACGAAGATCAAGGTTGGACACATTTTGCCAATAGTTGGGAAGTGATAGATTTAGAAGGTAATCAACTTGGCTATCGCCAACTTGCACATCCTCATGATAATGAGCAACCATTTACACGCAGCCAATGCGATATCAATATTCCAGCAAGCGTTACTCAGGTTATTGTGCGAGCAAAGTGCAATAAACATGGCTTTGGTGGTAAAGCATTTGTCGTTGATTTAAAACCTATTAACGAAAGTGCAGCACAGTTAAAACAGGAGAGTTTATGAAGCAATCGATAATTATTCGTCCAGAATGCTCTGATGACATTAGTGACATTGAATCTGTGACGATTGAGGCTTTTAAAGATGCTCCTCATAGCTCCCATACGGAGCAAAATATTATTGCTAGATTACGTGAAGATAATGCGTTAACCGTCTCTTTAGTGGCTGAAATAGATGACGAAGTTGTGGGGCATATTGCTTTTTCTAAGGTACAAATAAACAATGAATTTGACCACTGGTATGGTTTAGCGCCTGTTTCAGTGTCACCTGCATATCAACATCAAGGCGTAGGCTCACAGCTTATACATACAGGGCTCGAAGCTATCAAAAAGTTAAATGCTAAAGGTTGTGTACTTTTAGGAGAGCCTGAATATTACCTACGATTCGGCTTTAAGGCCGTTGATAGTTTAGTGTTGGCAGGTGTTCCGCCAATGTACTTTCAATCATTAGCATTTAATGATGATTTACCAAGCGGTGAAGTTAAGTACCATAAAGCGTTTGTGTAAGTAACTTTAGCTCGGGATTATGACACACTTTAAGGGAATATAGTTCCTGCCTTACTGTTCTCTATTTTGTTATGGTGTCAGTATTAGTAGTAAGTAAAAGAGTAAAAAGTAAGGTTAACAGATCAAAAAGGATAAAATATGAAGCGCCTTACCAAGGAGCAGATAAACGAATTACCTTTGTATTTAGGTCTTGAATTAGAAAGTATTTATATTGTTGAAAGTGAATTGGATGCCGAGAACGCCTTACATGCTTTGAAAAAAGAAGCTTGTTTGGGGTTTGATACAGAGAGTAAACCCATCTTTCGTCAAGGAGAGGTTAGCCCTGGTCCTACGTTGATACAGCTAGCTACGGATACTGAGGCGTTTCTTTTTCCTACTCGTTTTTCTGCTGCACTTGCTGCTGTAAAAGTTATTTTAAGCGATCCCGCGATTAAAAAAATGGGCTTTGGTCTTAAAGGTGATAGAAAAGAGCTCCGCGCTAAATTAGCAATAGATTTGGTCAATACTGTAGATTTATCTACTGGGTTAAAGCGATTGGTAGATGATAAAAATACTATCGGTGCTCGAGCCGCTGTGGCAATGGTACTAAAATCACGTTTAAGCAAAGGGGCTCAAAAGTCTAATTGGGGAGCTTACCCACTTAAGAAACAGCAAATATTATATGCAGCTAATGATGCTTATGTTGCTATTGCTATTAAAAACCGATTAGCGGAGCAGGGCGTTTGTATTACAGAGATTTAATCAATAACTCAAACAATGGAGTGTTAATGAAAAATATTATTTTACTGATGTCGTTATTTTTATGTTCATGCAAATCCACCGGTGTACTTACCAAGGATATTGATGTTATTGATAAGCAACAACGATGGGGAATTACGTTATATGAACGTGGGGATTATCAAGGGGCATTTAAAGAATTAAGTGAGCTAGCGGCATGGGGATATAAAGACTCACAATATGCGCTAGCCTTTATGTTTCTTAAAGGTCAGTATGTTGAGCAATCAACGTTAATTGGTATGGGCTGGTTAAGTGTTGCCGCAGAATCTGAAATTGAAGAGTGGGAAACCTTATATGATAAGCTCTACTCAAAAGCCTCTGATGAAGATAAAGTGAGAATTGATGCCCTTAGTCAAGACTACATCGAAAAATTTGGTTTAAAAGCACAACATGTCACTTGTCGAAAAATGGCTAACGCCTGGTCTAAAAAAATCGTCATGAAGTGTACTAAAAGTGATAGGTTGTCTCAGGTTTATAATATCGACTTAACGGAAGCAGAATTATCACTGAACAAATCATAGATAAGTGCAGTTTATATTAACTGTTTTAGTTTATGCCATTTAAGGACCCTTTATGAGTATTACCCGTATTAATCACTTTAAAGCTGCTGCAGGAAAGGAAACTGAACTGTTTGAATTCTTACAGTCTTTATCTTCCTATATTACCGCGTCTCAAGGTTGCCTCTCTTATGAAGTGCTTCAAAATGAAGCCGATGCTGGAGATTTTGCCGTTATTGAAAAATGGGATTCCATCGAAGCACATAAACAGTCTGTAGCAAGCTTCCCTCAAGAAGATATGTTAGCTGCGATGCCATTATTTAGTGGCGCACCTTCAGGTAGTTATTATAAGTCGTAATGTCGATAGCTATGTTGTATAACTTGTGGCGAGCTTATACTCAAGAATAGTAATCACGGGTGAGTGCTATCATGTACTGGCAAATATTGAAAATGAAAAAGAAGTCTGGATGAATTCAGGAAGGCTTTTTGATGCGATTAGGGCATCTATTTCATTGCCTTTGTTTTTTACTCCATTTCGCTACAAGGGTGTTGATTTAATTGATGGAGGGGTACTCAATCCTGTTCCTATTGCACCAACGTTTAGCGATGCTACCGATTTAACTATTGCGGTTAATCTAGGTGGGAAGATTGACGAGGCAGATAACCTTGCTGTTAGTCATAAAATAACGGATGAGACTACTTCGTCATTTTCAGAAAAAGTAAGCGAATTTGTAAAAAACTTTACCGACTCCAAGGCGAGTAAAATAAGTAATGAGTGGGGGGCTTATGATATTGCCAATCAGGCTTTTGATGCCATGCAAAGTACGATTGCCAGACAAAAGCTTGCTGCTTATCCGCCAGATTATTTTATCGAAATATCTCGTCATGCCTGTGGAACGTTAGAGTTTGACTTAGCTGAGCAAATGATAGCGCTTGGCTATAAAAAAGCACATGAAGCGCTTCATACAATGCTGTAATACATTAGCGTACTGAAGATTGATTGTTAGTAATAACAGATGTTGAGGGTTGAGTAGTAAACTCAATTAAGTGTAATGGAAAATCAAGTAAATATTAGAGAAGCGAAGGGAAGCGATCACCCTTTTATTTTTAGTTTATCACCTCGACTTGCCGAAGTGGCACAGTTGAAATGGCATAGTGATGAGGTAATGCAAACAATGCAAGATGATTATATTGCTCATATGCTTACCCAGACAGACTTACCACAAATCACTTTAATTGCTGAAAGCAATAATAAACCATTAGGTTTTATACATGCACGTACCCATCAAGACAGTATCTCTAATGAAACCTGTGTGACGATACCATTGCTTGCGGTATTACCTAAAGCGCAAGGTTTAGGTGTTGGTAAGCAATTAATTGCTAAAGTAGAACATTGGGCGAAAAAGTTTGGTTGTAGACTGCTGCATTTAGAAGTGTTTGCTAATAACACCAAAGCCCAAGGTTTTTATCAAAATGTGGGCTTTGAGCCTGAAACCTTACATATGATAAAACCCATATCCTAAGAGGGGATTATTATTATGCTTTTAATGAAAGGTATCAGGTTATAAATACAGCTTCATATTGTGGAAATTGACCTTTTAATTAACCACGACAGTTTAACAGCCTCTACTTAATTCATGGAACTAATTCAAGGAACAGTTATGTATAAGCCTAGACATATCACCAGCGAAACCGATTGGTTAGATGACAGCGGCATCAAAATTTACACCGTTTCAACAACGGGAGATAAGGTAGAGCAATCTAAATATTTACAGCGTCTTAGTTACGTTAAATCCGCTCGAGATATTGATTGGTTAAAAACGCCTGCATTTGTGATTTTCCATGATGGGGAGAGCTGTGATTATTTAGTGTTAGTGTGGTGGGATAATGATAACGAACTCTTCACTTCTGTTTCGGTAAAAAAAGACGGAGAGTGGCTAGAAGATGCGAGCAAATTTTCATTTTGTTTATATGATTTAGAAATATTCTGGATTGAACGTAATATTTATATCAACACCATAGATTGCTCGCAGCCTTCATTACATAAGTATCAAACTAGTCGATAAGCTTTCAAGCTAGTCGTTAAGGTTTCAAATATAAAACGGTTGGCTTTTTGGGTTTGCTCAGGTATTTTACGCTCTGTAATGCCTATTAAAATAGGTTTAGTAATTTGTATCATCAATAGAGTAGCACTGTATGTTTATCGGAAATAGTAACAAGGTTATAACACCTTGTGTTGGTCAATGTGATTTGGATGAAAATGATAACTGTATGGGCTGCTACCGCACTGCTAATGAAATTAGCGATTGGATAAATAAATCCGAGGACGAAAAAATAGCGATAGTGATCCGCTGTAAGAAGAAAATTGAACAAGCATTGATAGTAGAGTAATCCTAGTAGCAAATGCATTAAAGATAATATGATCGAGATAAAGGTGTACAACAAATGGAATTGAGAATTAGCCAAGAAAAAACCATTCATGGTTTGTGTGTTAGAACAGACAATGAAACTGAAATGAACACTACTCAGGGAAAAATTGCCGATTTGTGGCAAACTTTTGATGCCTCTGTACCTGTGAATTATAAAGATGGCGAAAGAGTTTATGGTATTTATTATGACTATGAGTCAGATCATACTGGTAAGTTCACCGTTCTTGCTGGTTTTGATGGTCAATCTTTTCCCTCGAACCCCTCTCTTGAAAAAATCATCATACCTAAAGCTAAATACCTAGTATTTCATCATAAAGGTGAAATGCCTCAAATTGCGATTGATGCTTGGACTGAGGTTTGGCAATATTTTACCAATGAGGCAGCTGAGTACCAAAGACTTTACTCTGTAGATTTTGAATATTACCCCAATGGTAATGAAATTGAAGTACACATTGCGGTTCAATAGTATAAGTAACCCCAGCTTGGGTAATGGCTGGCTTTCCAGCAACTACTTCTTCTTATGATGGCGTTAAATTAGTTTGCAATAGGCCAGCTGACCTCTAATACCTAGGTTTGGTATATTGTTTATAGCTTATACGGATTGGTATTAATGAATATATTAAAATCAACGGCTATACTATGTTAAATTAGTGTTAATGAGGTGCGATGAAGCAAGCAATTACTGGCTATCATAAAGACGAAGAAGATGATTGGGTTGCCGAGCTACAATGCGGGCATTTTCAACATGTACGACATAAGCCACCTTTTATCATGAGGCCTTGGGTGGTTGATGAGCCGGGGCGTAAGTCAATGCTAGGCCATAGGTTAGCATGTAAAAAGTGCGATTTGGGCGAGCCAAAAGATGTCATGGCTTAAATGGTATCCTGTTAGTCAAAAACTTGGGGATACTCTTCTGAAATAAATGGTGAGAAAATGAAAAATGTTATCTTGATAACTTTTATTTTATGTTTATCAAGTAAGGTATTCGCCGATGAAAGTCAGCCTACGCTAAACTTAACATGTCAAGATTATGAATGGTCAGATGTAGAAGAATTAGTTGCCCCCTATTTAGATGATTCACTTTATGCTGCGCTAGTGATGCAAGGACTGAGCTCTAACTATAAAACGTCTGAAGCAGCTGGCCAAGCAATGGATAAGTCGTTACCTAAAAGCCTACAAACTCTGCTACAAGCACTTATCGATGCCGACTGCTAGACTGTAAAAAGACAAACTAAATAAGGAAGGACTATAGTATGGTAAAACGGAGGCTAATTTTTTTATTGTGTTGTTATTTTACGACGGGATGCGCTTCTAATTCTCAATTAAATAGAGATGCAGAACATCATGATAAAACAGGTGATTATTATGAGTCTATCGGTCAATTAGGCGTTGCAGAGCATGAGAGGAATCTAGCACAAAAAAAGCGTGAACAATCATTAGAGCCACAAGCCGTTATTTTCGAGCTATTAGAAAGGGATGATAAGTAAACTATCATTCATATGGAGCATTAAAAACAAGGAGTACACCAGCATGGGACAGCAATTCAGTGAAATTTCAGACCGAAATATTCAATTTATCAATGAGCAAAAAATCTTTTTTGTTGGCACTGCGACTAAAGACAGCAGGGTCAATATTTCACCTAAGGGCATGGACTCTTTTAAAGTGTTAGGGCCTAACCGCGTTATATGGCTTAATGTGACGGGGAGTGGCAATGAAACCTCTGCACATATTCAAGAGAATAACCGTATGACTGTGATGTTTCTAGCCTTTGATGGTAGCCCGAATATATTAAGGCTATACGGTAAGGCAAAAGTTATTCATAAGAATGATAAACAATGGTCATCGTTATTATCTCACTTTAACTCATTACCGGGTGCAAGGCAGATCTTTGACTTGTCAGTAGATCTTGTACAAAATTCTTGTGGAATGTCTGTGCCGTTATATGAATACCAAGCAGATAGATGCCAATTAAAAGACTGGGCGACTAAACAAGGTAATGATGGTTTAGAGAAATATTGGGAAAAGAAAAATCAATTTAGTATCGATGAAATTGAAACGAATATTCTTGAGAAAAACCTTTAATATTCAATTTTTTATTACAGTGTTGAACTTAATGACTTTTTCTCATCTTATGGAGAGAGAATGAATATTAGGAAAACCTATGAGTAAATATATATTTATCCCATTACTTTTGTTATTGACTACTGCATGTACCAATAAACAGCTCTATCAAGCAGGGCAAGGTTATAAAAAAGTGACTGCATTAATAAAGTGGCCTCAGAATCACAGCATTATAAGTGCTTAAATGAAGACGAAGTACCGTTTGAAGAATACCAAAAAGAGCGTAGAGGAGTATTAGAGAGTAAATACTAAAAAGCCTGATGAAACATCAGGCTTTTTTGACTGAGCATCGGTTTAATTATTTGACTTCTTCACCTGCTGCTTGCTTATCGGCATGATATGAAGAGCGTACTAATGGACCACAGGCGGCATGTTCGAAGCCCATTTTAGTGGCTTCTTCTTGGAACATAGCAAAATCATCAGGGTGAACATAACGCTCAACAGGTAAATGATCTTTACTTGGCTGTAAATATTGACCTATGGTTAGCATGCTTACGCCATGAGCTCGTAAGTCTCTCATTACCTGCAATATTTCTTCGTTAGTTTCTCCTAACCCCACCATTAAACCAGATTTTGTGGCTATGTTAGGGTTGGCTTCACCAAACTTTTTCAATAAGTCTAATGACCATTGATAATTAGCACCTGGCCTTGCTTTGGTATATAAACGTGGCGCTGTTTCCATGTTGTGATTTAAAACATGTGGCGGATGTTGGTTCAGTATTTCTAATGCTCTGTCCATGCGGCCACGAAAATCAGGTACGAGTAATTCTATTTTTGTTTGCGGTGAACGCTCTTTAATTTCTTTAACGCAATCTGCAAACTGTTGTGCACCACCATCACGTAAATCATCTCTATCAACGGATGTGATAACCACATATTTCAATGCCATATCTTGTAAGCTGAGTGCTAACTTTTTAGGCTCATCTTTATCTACCGCTAATGGGCGACCATGGCCAACATCACAGAAAGGGCAGCGGCGAGTACATATATCGCCTAAAATCATAAAAGTTGCCGTGCCATGATTGAAACACTCAGACAGGTTCGGACATGATGCTTCTTCACAAACCGAATGCAAGTTATGCTTACGTAAGTTTGCTTTAATGCTGTCAATACGCTCACTTGAGCGGGGCAACTTGATCCGTAACCAGTTAGGCTTTCTTAACATGCTCTCGCGTGTTGAAGGCACTACTTTAATCGGAATGTGCGCCATTTTATCAGCATCACGTAATTTGGTGCCTGGGGCTATTCTTGCTGATTTTACTACAGTTTTGTCAGTCATAACTTGATGTGCTCTTTTGCTGCTTAAGTTATATCTACTTAAGCTATTTTATTTAACGTCGGTAGTCCACTTTGAAAAGTCACTTCACTGGCCGCTAATAAAGCCGTTAAGTGCTTAACTAATGCTTGGCTGGCATCTTGAGTAGTTTGTGGGCCATTTATATCACAAGTTTGTACCATTTCTAAGCCGGCATAACCACAAGGGTTAATACGCAAAAATGGCGATAAATCCATATTTACATTCAGTGCTAAACCATGAAAAGAGCAGCCTTTTCGGACTCTTAACCCTAATGAAGCTACTTTTTTCTCATCCACATAAACACCTGGTGCATCAGCTTTAGGGTACGCCTTGATAGCGAAATCATCTAATGCGGCAACGATGGCTTTTTCAATTAAGGTGACTAGTTGCCTAACACCCATCTTTCTACGCTTTAAGTTGATCATAAAGTAGATCACTTGCTGACCGGGGCCATGATAAGTTACTTGACCGCCACGGTCGACTTTAACCACTTCAATATCGCCAGGCATAAGTAGGTGTTCTTCTTTACCTGCTTGCCCTTGAGTAAACACGGGTGGGTGTTCAACTAGCCATAGCTCATCGAGAGTTTCATCATCTCTAAAGTCAGTAAAATCTTGCATGGAATGCCATACTTGGCTGTAATCCATAGAGTTTAGCTGACGGACGATCAATGGAATATTTGTTAACGGCTCAGACACACAATTCTCTATTTATATTGAAGTTATAAAAGCGGGTATAAAAATTATAAAACGTAACGTACTTGCTCAATGGCGTTTAAGGTTTTATAGACTTTTTCAATATGTTCTTTACTGGTGACTCGCACGGGAATAGAAACAGAGTGGTAGTTGCCTTTAGAGCTAGGTGTTATCTTGGTGGTATAGTCACCAGGAGTATGTTTTTGAAGCTCAGCAATAATTAAATCGGGTAACTCATCACAAGCAATGCCCATGACTTTAAAGTTTAATACTGTTGGAAATTCTAATAATTCATCGAAATGGGTTTTCATGCTTTTCTCAAATTAGGTCACAGACCTTTAGCCAAATGCGAGCTATATCTTGAGGTTCAAGAAATTTATAGCTGACTAGTTATTTATTGCGCTATTTTATCACTAATCTGTCATAAAGTGCTAATAGTGAGTGCTGAGATAATGGTAATAAGTTATAAAATTAACTGTTCTCAATTCTAAAGCCTATTTTTACTGTCACTTGAAAGTGAGCAACTTTATTATCGACAATGTGACCGCGAGTTTCTACCACTTCAAACCAATCAAGATTAGTGACACTAAACGCAGTTTCAGATATTGCGTTTTGAATAGCTTCTTCAATACTATTGGGAGAAGTACCCACGATTTCAAGTTTTTTATAGGTGCGATGGTTAGACATGATTTATCCATTAAAGTTAAGGGGCTTAATGTAAAGGTAGCTGATCAGAAGATTTTAGCCAGAAATCTACTCGTGTATTAGCCCTAAACTTACCTTAAATGACTAGTCGAATAATAAAAGGTATGTTTTAATACCTGTTATTATTTACAGTGTTTGGTTTGTATATGATTATTAATCTTAGTCAACTTGATCCTATCCTTATTGTTATTGCCTGTGCTCTTGTGCTTTTAGCCATCATGTTGTGGCAAAGCTTTCGCATAAAACAACTGTCTGGGCTTTTGCAGACAACCGCTAATCGATTAGACACTTCGGCAACTGAAACCCAGCACTTTGTTTCTCAATCGATGGAAAGTCAGCAATTACGGTTACAAAACAGTTTTGAACAACAAATGGCTGATTTACGCATCAAGCTGCTTAGAGAGTTAAGCAGTCAAAAGGAGCAACTTAGTCAAAGCCAAAATCAAGCGCTAGAACAATTAATTACCCATTTAAATAAAGCCACGCAAGCGAGTAGGGAAGAGCTTAGTCGCTCCCTTAATCAAAGTAGCGAGCAAATGGCGAAACGTATCGATGGTTTAACACAAAATACTGATTTACGTTTAAAAGAAATAAGCCAAGGTGTTGAAAAGCGCCTAAGTGAAGGCTTTGAAAAAACAACGAAAACCTTTAGCGATATATTACAGCGTTTAGCCTTGATTGATGATGCCCAGAAAAAAATTACCGATTTGTCGAATAATGTAGTGAGTTTACAAGAGGTACTAAATGATAAGCGCTCACGTGGCGCTTTTGGTGAGGTACAGCTCAATGGCTTAATTCGTAATGTGTTACCTGAGCAAAGTTTCAAATTACAGCATACTTTATCAAACGGTAAAATTGCTGACTGTGTGCTGTTCTTACCTGAGCCCACGGGCAATGTGGTTATCGACTCAAAATTTCCGTTAGAAAGTTACCGAACTATGATGGATGTAGAGCAAGATGAACTGGTACGTAAAACAGCGCAAAGGCAGTTTAAAGTTGATATCAAAAAGCATATTAATGATATTAGTGATAAATATTTAATCGATAAAGAAACGGCTGATGGCGCGATTATGTTTATTCCTGCGGAGGCTATTTTTGCTGAGATTCATGGCCATCAAAATGACCTAGTTGATTATGCTAATAAAAAACGTGTGTGGTTAGCATCTCCAACGACATTAATGGCTATTTTAACTACCGCTCGCTCAGTCCTTAAAGATGAAGCAACACGCAGTCAAATTCATATTATTCAGGCTCATTTATCACATTTGTCTCAAGACTTTGACCGTTTTAAGGGGCGATTCGCTAATTTGGCAAAACATATCGATCAAGCAGCCAGTGACGTAAAACAAATTAATACCTCAGCCACTAAAATATCTTCTCGATTCGAAAAAATAGAGCAGGTAGATTTACGTATAAACGATGAAGAAGAAGCTTTAATAACTAATAGCTAGATAAAGAGATCCTGTTACCGCCATGTTGTTTGGCACTGTAGAGTGCCTTATCTGCATGGATCATTAGCGATTTTAATTCATCATTTTCATTTGATTTACTACTGATGCCTATACTCACTTTACATTGAAATGGATGATATTCAGGTGTGTGTATTGTGTGTTGATTAATAGATTTTTGAATACGTTCAGCAATTTTATTTGCTTCTTGTATTGTGGTATCAGCTAAAGCAATGACAAATTCATCTCCACCAACGCGAGCAAAGCAGTCTTGGCTGCGACAATGATTTTGGATCTGTTTACTGGTCTCAATTAAGGATAAGTCACCAATGTGATGGCCGTAATTATCATTAATTTTTTTAAAGTCATCGAAGTCTAATAACAAAATACTGAACGGGCGTTTTAGCTTATTAGACATTGCTAAAGTAAAGTTGGCTTGCTCAAAAAAGTAGTGGCGATTAAAGATATTAGTTAAAGAATCTGTGGTCGCTTGCTTAGTGAGTTTTACTTCATTAGTTTCAATTTCATTGGCAAATAAAGTCAGTACAAAAATCACTTCTAGCATGATAAAGAAAAATACCGATTGGTAAAGTATGTGGTTCATCTCATCACTTAATGCAATCAGTGGCGTTGGATTAATAATATTTTCACAATAAAAAAACAACAAAATTGCTATGAAGCTTAAGGCTATTTTTTCAAATTTATCTTTTAATTCAAATAATAAAAAGGCACCAGTAGGTACCAAGAAAAAATATATGTGAAAGCCGGCTTTATTAGTTACATAAATATTTGAGCACACCATTAAGTGCACCATTAACACAGAGAAAAACCATACTTTACTTGCTTTGTGGGCATGGTATTTATTAAAAAGTAGACCGATAGCGTAGGCTAAAACAAAGATAGAATTGATAAAAGCAACGATAGGCTCGTCTAAAATAAAAATATAATTGAGAGTATATAACGCAGAAATAACAACAGTAATTAAAGCAACGACATTCGTTGCTTTTACTTTGTTCGCTATGCTAAAAGGCTGAAAATCAGTCCCTAAATTTATTAGTTGTTTTAGTATCATGGTGTTTTCTATTTATTAGCGCTAGAAGGCAATATTAATGAAAACGATTACCAAAAGCGTAGGACATATATATCGCAAATAAAACCCAAATAGCTTTAATTTTTTATTTTTCTCCATCAGTGCGATATCTGTCAATTGGTTACCTCGTCGCCAAATCCAACCAACCACGATAAAGTAAAAAAGCGACATTAGCGGTTGTAAGATAGTAGTGAGTAATTGAATTACTAAACCAAATAGCGCCTCAAAGTTCATTATAATCAGCATACTAGCAGCAAACACAATAAGGGATACTGTGTTAGTTGCGAATTTACGTGTCATCGTTTTTGCTTCAACTAAGTAGGAAACTACCACTTCAGTGGAAGAAATTGTTGATGTGAGTGCTGCAATGGAAAGTAGTGCAAATAAGGTAAATGTTAAGATCAAACCGACAAAACCAAATTTACTAAACAGTGAAGGTAAAATTTGAAAGATCAGCTGCCCTTGTCCAATTAATTTACCATCTTCAAAAACTTGTTGTCCGTGATGGAGTGCGACAAAAAGTGCTGGGATAATTAATAAGCCCGCGATAAACGCGATGAAAGTATCTAACGCTGCGATAGAGAGTACTAATTTACCAATTTGCTGATTATTCTTCATGTATGAGCCGTAAACCATCATGGAGCCTACTCCGATAGCCAGAGAGAAAAAGGCTTGTCCCATTGCTGCAATGATCAATTTAGCATCGGTGATTTGGCTGAAGTCAGGTACTAGGTATGTTCGAACACCCGCCATTGCTCCTTCTTGCTGTAAAATATATACAGTTAATGCTAATAACATTGTTAATAACAATGGCATTAATCGTGAAGACCAACGTTCAATTCCGCCATGAACACCTTGATGAATAATTGCCGCGGTTAATATGATAAATACGGGGGTGAAAACAACATTTCGAAGTGTACTTGAATTTGCAAGCCACTCTGCGCTTTCGCTTGAGCCAAACATCTGCGCTAACGGACTTAAACTGTGAGCTAACATCCAACCGGCGACAATGGTATAAAAGCTTAGCATCATCAAGGCACCTATTAGGCCGATGATACCTGCGTTTTCACCCACTTTAGCAAATCGTTCGCCACAAGCTTTCTTTAAAGCGGCAACCGGGTTGGTTTGCATTTGGTTGCCAATATATACTTCTGCGTAAAGCGCTGGTAGTGCGAGTAGCACAGTGACAATTAAGTATACTAGTAAAAATGCGCCACCACCGTTGTTAGCTACTTGGGTAGGAAAACCCCAAATATTACCTAAGCCAATAGCTGCACCAGCTGAAGCAAGCACAAAGCCAAGACGGGAGTGAAAAGAGTCGCGATTAGTAGAAGACATAGACAAATATTATTATTACTTAGATGGGGTAAGCTTAACGAGTAATGGAGAGTTAGGGAAGTGTAAAAGCAGTATCACTGTTATTTATAACTTATACAGCCGTTAGGTTTGCGCACAACAAATTTGATTTCTTCCTTGTTTCTTTGCTTGATATAGGGCTTGGTCAGCACGCTCAAAACAATCGAGTATATTTTCCTTACTCTGATGCTCTGCTATACCAAAACTACAAGAGAGTTTTTTACAATAAGGGAAAGTATAATCGTTAATGGCTTTTTTTATCCGAGAGCATAAATGCTGGGCACTATCGAGGTTTGACTGCTTGGAAACAATTACAAATTCTTCTCCTCCCCAGCGTGCTAATAAATCTGATTCTCGTAATTGTTTAGTTAAAATTTTCGATAACACCATTAAAATTTGATCACCGGCGATGTGCCCGTATTTATCATTAATCGCTTTGAAATAATCAATATCTATAATAATTAAAGTCACCCCTTCTTTATGCTGACGATGCTCTTGGGAGAGTTTTTCGTTAAAATACTGGCGATTGTAAAGCTGAGTTAAGGGGTCATGATTTGCGGAAAACTTGAGCTTTTTATTAGCAAGTTCTAACTCGACTTTTAGTTGGTTTAAACTAGCATTTTTCTCTTTTAATTCTTGGCTGTAACGGTAAATCGCACGATTCCAAATCATCACGGCAAAAAATAGCACTGTTGCCACGGCTATACTTTTCCACCAAAGATCGTAATCAACTGTTTCGACCAATTCAATATTATGCCATTTTCGGTAAATCTCTAAACGTCTGCTTTCGGCAATGCTGGCAATGGCTTTATTTATGTCAGGAATTAGTGCTTGCTTTGATTTAATCACCGCGAGTTTTAATCTGTCTTCAGGGCCAGCCCAGCCGGCTATTTTAAGTTGGCTCAACCCTTCTTGAATGATATTACTGTGCACCGAAAGCATAGAGCCAATAAAGAGATCGACTTGGTGAGAAGCTACAAGGTTCAAGCCTTCTTGCTCATTTTCAACGAAGGTTAACTCAATATTGGGAAAGTATTCTTGAATGTAATCGATTAGCCTATAACCTTTAACGATGGCAACGCTACGATTTTCTACATGAGCTAAATCTTGAAGAAAAGGTTGATCCCTTAATGAAACTAAAACATTGGGCGCGGTAAAGTAGGTTTCACTGAAACTTAAATAATGTTTGCGTTTTTCACTCTCATTAAGCATAGGCGTTAAATGGCAAGTACCATTTTTTAACAGCTCAAGTGTTTCTAGCCAACTGCTGGTTTGAATCAGTTTCAGCTTCATGCCTGTATAGTTGGCAAAGTAATCTAGATAGTCACTTGATAAGCCCACATGCTTATTATTTTCTAACCCTTCGTATGGCTGCCAGCTTGGGTCTACACAATAATTAATGACGTCAAGTTGGTTTTTTACTGCGTTTTTTTTATCTTCATGCGCCCAGGTAAATGGCGTCATTAAACAAGCACACAGTGTAAAAAACACAATGACTCTACTGAGTAACTTTGAGTTTACTGGCGTATATATCATTTAATTTATCACGTCCATTTCTTGTGAAGCTAGCATCCGTTAAGAACTTATTAATAGTCAAAATATGATCTTTTCGCAAGTTGTACTTCTATCCGTTGAGTTATTTTTGCTACAATTTAGCCTTTCCTGAGAACTAACTATGTATGAGCGTCTAGCCTAATGAGTAAGCTGCATTATAAAATTATTCCTGTAACCCCCTTTGAGCAAAATTGCACTTTGTTCTGGTGTGATGAAACAAAACAAGCCGCGGTAGTAGACCCAGGGGGCGATTTAGACAAAATAATTGCTGCAATTGAAGAGAACAAACTTACTTTAGAAAAAATACTCATTACCCATGCTCATATCGATCATGCTGGTGCAACACATACATTAGCGACTCATTATAATGTACCTATCGAAGGGCCTCACAAAGAAGATCAATTCTGGATTGATCTGATTGAAGAGCAAAAGCAACGATTTGGCGGTGCTTTTGGTTATGCTAAAAAATTCACTCCAACACGGTTTTTACAACAAGGAGACAGTGTTTCTTTTGGTAATGTGGATTTAGAAGTCTATTTTTGCCCGGGTCATACGCCAGGTCATATTATTTTCTTTCATCGCGATTCAAAACTTGCGCAAGTGGGAGACGTGCTTTTTTGCGGCTCTATTGGTAGAACGGACTTCCCACGCGGCGATCATGCAACGTTAATTAACTCTATACGTAATAATTTATTTTCTTTGGGAGATGATGTTCGTTTTATCCCTGGTCATGGCCCCATGGGCACATTAGGCCAAGAGCGAGAAACAAACCCTTATGTTAGCGATGCTGCGCTAAATCGAGCTTAAGGAGTTAACTATGGCCAGTTTTGTATTTCGTGCGCAAAGACGCTTAAAAAAGATTGATTCAAGTAAAATTTTTCAGGGCATTATTATTGCTGTTATTTTACTTTCGGCTTTATTAATTGGTGCTAAAACACATAATTTATCACCTAAAATCGTTGCAATATTAGCAATGTTGGATTTTGCGATTACCATATTTTTTGTGATTGAAATCATCATCAGATATTTAGCTTATCCGAATAAGAAAAAATTCTTTCACAGTGGTTGGAATATATTTGATACCGTCATTGTGATCGGTAGTTTGATCCCCGCAGGCGGCTCAGGAGTATTGTTAGCTCGTTTGTTACGGGTCTTTAGGGTACTGCGTTTGGTTTCTATGGTACCTGAATTACGTTTATTGATTAATGCATTATTGAAAGCTATTCCCCGTATGGGCTATATAGCTTTGCTAATGTTTGTCATTTTTTATATTTACGCTGCTATCGGCAGTATGTTCTTCCATCAAATTAATGACGTGCTTTGGGGGGATGTATCCATTTCAATGCTAACGCTGTTCAGAGTAGCCACCTTTGAAGATTGGACAGATTATGGGATGTTTACTTTTTTGAGTGTTTTGTTGACGTTCTTTATTACATCTACTATGTTGTCAACAAAAGCAATGTTTTATAAGTTTTTATATGTCGGTTATAGAAGTTTCAAAAATTCAATACAGCGAGGTAGACTTCAAGTCGTTTGCTCTGCTGGATAATAAAGGCGATCTTAGAATCGCACCTACCTTATTTTTAGCCGATCTTTCTGTTAATGGTTACTCTCAAGAGACAATCTCTAATTACGCTTACCGATTAGATACTTTTTTAAAAGTAATTGATGATGCCGGTTTGTCTTTTGTTGATGTCGATCAGCAACATATAGACCTTTATCTGAATAAATTTCTAAATAACCACTTAGACCTAGAAATAACTTCTATTAATGGTCATATAGCTTGCTTATCTAAATTCTTTGAACACATACATAACAACGGCTTTGTTATAGAACCCAAGAAATTTATCTATCGTATTACAGATAATGATACCGGCTACAAAATTAAATCTAATGTAAGAAAAAAAATAAAACTTATAGAGCATTATCTAACCAGAGAACAGTTTGATGATTTACTTAGCTATGTAAGTTCAGATAATGACTACATTAATGAAAGAGATGAGCTTATTTTGAATATAGGATATCACATGGGGTTGAGAGCAAGAGAAGTTGTTGATAATAGAAACTTAACTCTTACAAAGCTCATCGACAAAAAAACAGGTGATGTAGTCGATAAAATTAAGGTTATTGGTAAAGGTGAAAAGCTCCGTACAGTTCTTATCCCACCTGAGCTTAAAAACAAAATAAAGTCATTTATAGATGGTAGAAGAAAAAATACACCTGGCAATATATTGATTTGTGCTGAAAATGGGAGCCAGTTAAATAAAAAGTTTGCCTCCGGTGTGTTCTCAAAAGCCGCATTAACCTCTCTACAATCAATATTTATATCTAGAGGGTTTCATTCTCTTAGACATACCTACGCAACTAATTGTGTTATCGAATGCCATAAAAATGGCTATGACCCATGGACAATTTTGCCTGACAGGATGGGACACGAAGACAAGGCAACCACCTTTTTATATATTTTCTTTGAAGCTGTGTTGAACAGTAGACATTCGTTAATAAAAAAATTGTCAGTCAAAAAAAAGAGCATATTCAAAAATAAAAAAACAACTACTTAAGGGGTAGATATTGGAATTTTCACTTGAAGACGAAATTAGTAAAGCAGACAAAGTTGCGTTAATACAAAGGACTGAAGAGTTTGTCTATATTACTGAGTCTTTAGTTAATGACTCAAGCGAAACTAAAAGAATAGCAATACCTTCTACCTTAGTGGGAAATGTGGTGCTTCAGGCATATTGTTTATTTTCTGGTTCATCTGACTTTATTCATTTGTCTTCTTCAAGTCAAAAGCAATACGCAGCAACCTTGACGCGCTTAATTAGCTTCTTTGAACAACATGAAGGGGCGAATACTGATGATGATAAAGTCATTTCCGTTCATTATTTATATTACTCTAGCAAAACACTAGACCGTTCAAGGGCCGCAACAATAAGAGATATTTCACATATTAAATGTGCTCTAAGATACGCTTATGATAATAAATCTGCTTTGCAAAAAAGCGGAGAAAACCTTGAAAGTATCTATCAGGATATTCCAGAATTTAGTAAGTCTGAATCCCAACCAAAACCAACGTTAAAGTTAGTGTTTCAATCTAACTTTACAGATACTGAAATCATTGAATCTCTTAGGCATGTATTGGCATGGTTTTGCCTGTATATGAAAGAGGTAAGAACTAAATTTTTTGAACAAAACAAAGGTTTGGCAGAGATAATTTTTCATGAATGCGATGATGATAAAAGCGTATGGCATAATAATGTAATGAAAATGACTCACTCAGGAGGGCTTGGAAATTCTATTGCCAATAGGGTCAATGGATATTATTTAAGGGCAATGTTGAATTTAAAAGATCCAATATTGAATGAAATGCTTCTGATGTCTCAAAGAGAATTTGCAAGAAGATATACAGAAGGTGAACGCTATACTCCAGCACAAGTAAAGAGTGAGTTGGAGGCTATGTTTACTAGCAATAATAGCCTTAAACATGCCACAAATGATATTGATAGAACAAACTTTGTTCGCCCTAGATACAATTCAGTTATTTTTCCTGAAAAGAAGTTTAATGGCATGAGGCAATCCGTTTTTCCTGTGGGCTTTATGTTTACAAGCTCTTTATCAGAACGAAGAGCAATAAGCTGGCTAGCTGCCTCAGATCGAGTCCAGTCATCGGGGTTTGATAGATTAACGTTTAAAGAAGGGTTTTTATTTGATGGTAGTGATAAGTCAGGTTGTCCAACAAGATTACAAATCAAATTTCCTAAAGCAAGAAGCAAAGATACAGAATTTTTCACTCCTATTTACGTTAAGGATGAGGATTTACTCTTTGATGTTTATGAACATCTACACTACCTACGAACACAATCTGAAGCGATATTCAAAGTTCGAGAAAGGCCTGGTTTTGTAATGCCCACCAAAAGTAATGTGCTATACAATCGTCCATTAAGTACATTGTCTCAAACCACAGCATTACCGCTTTGCGCTCTCGGGCTAAAAGGAACCCAACTGAATAAGTATTGTAAAGAAAACGTTGCTAACTCTGAGCCATTCTTGTCGATCTTGGAGGAATCAACCGAATCAGGAACCGCTTATTTTAAGTTGAAAAATGAAAAAACAGGTAAGGCCAGCTTTGGTGATTATAAGTCAATTAATATGGATTTGATTGCTCAAACAAGAGCTATTTTGGAAGATGAGGAAACGGATGACGAACATGTGTCGGCGGAATCATCGGCACATACTCACCAAACTCATAAGAAAGTGTACCTAGATCGATCTGACATATCACAAAAAACAGATGCTGATATCCATAATTTCGGTAGTAGAGTTGGGAACGAGTTATACCAATTAGCAAAAAAAATGGGCCAGCTAAAACAAGATGAACCTAATTATCACCGCTCTAGGGTCATGGAAAAGTTAGGCCTGTCTAAACCCACGACAAAAAATCTAAGTGGATCTTCTGAGTTAGCTGAAATGATAAATGTTGCTAAGAATAATCGATTGGGTGTAAGTCTATTTGATGAGCTTCGAAACTTTAACGATAAAATAATAATAGATCACCCCTTATGTGCTGCGCTTATCATAAAGACAAAAATGCATATTGAAAGTATTCGCAATCGGTTAGAAGAAAACTCTTCAAAATTAAAAGTTGCTAATACCCATTTAATTTACCTGAATTCTCTTTTGGAGGGGTTTCATAGTAAGACGGTTAAAGAAGGTGAAAAAATAGCCAAGTCATTAAAGCTACCGGTTAATAAGGAGTTATTACATGAACGTAATTCTGGTCAACAATATTAAAGACGAAGATTTACTGCCAGAAGACAGTTTTGCTGATATTAACACCATGGAATGCAGGATTTGGAAGTTTATTGACTCCTACAATTTACAAGAAACTATTTTAAATTGGGATAGCTTGAACTACCCAAAACACGTAGAGATAACATTTAAAGAGGTATTAAGGGCACTTCACAATGCAAGTATGAAAGTTAGTGGTCCTCTATATGGTCGAACAAAAACTATTAAAAATAGGGTCACAGCTCTTAAGAAAATACTTAATAGTAAAGCTAAGATATTTGGCCATGATACTTTATTTGAAAGTTTATCGCTAAACGACTTTGGACTAATCGTTCAAGATATTGCAACTAAAGACAATGGCGAACTTTGGACTGGAGGCACTGTAGAGCAAGTAATTTCTTTACTGAAGCAAATTAAGGGGTTTTCCCGCCAAGGTCAAATCACTGATGCAATCACGTGTAATTTTCCTAAAAACAAAATTACTGATTGCTTTCTAAAAGTATACGTCGAAAGCAAGGGAGTATGTTTTAACGAATGGCTTACAAGAGGGACATGGCATAATTTGTTCATAGATGTAGCATTGCTTTTTCTAAATGATATGCTGGAAATTATGGAATCGCCCACAGCTAACTTTTTGGTTGAATATTTTGAGTTTCAACGTTCTAAATATGGTGTTCCTGTTCATGAATTTACTCGACCAGGTAAATTCACGAGTTCATTCCTAGATGCTATAAAAAAAGTAGCAAGCAACTCTAAAACTCGTAAAGACTCTAATATTAATCGATTAGCTAATTTGTTCATTAAACATGGGTTTATGGATAATGAAAATAGTGTGATTAACTTTCGCCCGGGCATGTTTACAGATGAAGGTGAAAAAATTAAAAGCGCATGTCTTGTGGTTTTTACAATTTTATCAGGGGTTCGAATTTCTGAAGTAAACTCAGTAAGGTTTATGGGGATAGAAATAAAACATGATGAAGCCTACTTCTATAGTAGGTTAAAGAAGAATGATTTTGGAATGGGTAGAAAACGCTCATGTAGCAAAACAGCCTATCAGGCCATTACAGTTGCAGCAAATATAAGCTATTTATCGCCAACCAAAGATGTATCACCTTTTAGTTCAACGCATTTTCCATCAATTCAAAAAACGCCCAAGATAAAAAAACGCCATTCACCAACCACTGAAACTACAGCTAAAAGAGTAGCAAGAGTTTATGAAAGCTGGGCAGTAGTTAATGTAGATATTGATGGAATAGCCGAAACTAGCTCCCCCCATGCTTTGCGTCACATTTTTGCCGCTATAGCACTCTATCGATTTAAAGGAAATGTTAAAGAGTCAATTCGTAGACACTTTGGTCACTCTTACGCGTCAAATTTCATTAAGTCATATGTTAAAAATAAGTTAGATGATGAAATTATATGTGCAGCTGAATCCGATTATTTTATAGAGTTAGCAAATCAAGTTAGTTCAGATGATCCAGAGTTTTATGCAGCAGTTGTCAAGCGAATAAAAGAGAGAGTTAATGAAGATCATGTTTTTAAATCTATTGATGAAGTTGGTGAGTATATTGCTGATCAAGCAATAGAGTCGATGATATTGGAAGGTCACGAGTTTGGGTATTCGGTCTCATGGCTCAAAGAAGAAGTAGATATAACAGACATACATCATTTATCTTCGGACTCTAGCGCTGATGAGATTGTCAGGATTGGTGTTCATCATCAAAATCTATTAGAAAATATAAGCAACCCTATAGTTAAAGAAGCCTCAACCAATATAGTTTCAATTTGCGAATATATGTTGGAAGAGTTAGAAATTGATCTTGAAGAGTTAGATTATGAGTAAATTTAAGTTAGATAATTTCATTTCTAAAAGTGAAGACAACGAAGAAGCGGATATTTTTCCAGACTTCATTGAAGACGAACTTAGAGCTAGCTTAATTGACTGGCAATCTAGAGCAACTGAAAAGCAGTCTTTGAGTTTAAAGGTTTTGCTTGAAAATTATCAAGAAATAGCAAATAAAATAGAACTAAAAATTGATCTAAAAATTAATGAACGAAAAATTATTCTTTCAAGAGTTGCAAGCATTGCTCAAGTTGACAAAAGTTACTTAACAAAGAGAAGAACCCCAGAGCTCTATAAGCTAACAATTGGTCTAAATACTGAGCTCGAAAGGTTATGGAAGTTAAAACCAAGAAGATCAAAAGTAACCCAGTTAACAAAAAAGGAATTAAATTCAGAGCTAACTAAAGTGAAGAAGGAATTGAAAAACGAAAGAGATAAAAATTTAGGACTCATTATAACAGAGCTTTTAAATAACAAAATTTACAGTGATAAAAAAGCGCTCGCTGAAAAAAATGCAGAATTGGAGAATACAGTTGTAGATCTTCAAAAGAAAAATGCTCAGTTACGGGTTCTTTTAAAAAGTCATAACCTAAAGATTATTAAGGATTAAAACGAAAAATCATGGCAAATGGGCGACAAAGGGCACTACATAATCTAAAAGCTTTTCAAGTATGGCAAGCAACGCAATCTGACGATGATTTCAAGCAAATAATTTTTGAAGATAAGTTAAACCGAGGTAAAGTTGCTAATGCTGTGGGGTGTGGAAAATCTGCGCTTACTCAGAACCCCGCTCTAAAAAAAGCCCTTGCTCTTTTGGAAGAAAGCCTAAGAGAAAAAGGTGTTTTACCACCGCTGAAACAACCTGTCAAAAACAGTCCTGAAAAACCAAAGCAATATGACAATACCGCAAACCTAAAGCAATTAAATTCAAAACGTTTATCCACTTTAGAGTCAGAAAATATAGAGTTAAAAGCCAAAGTAAATGAGCTTGAAAACCAACTAAAACGGTATGGTGAACTTTCAGAAACACTTTATGAAATGGGACTAATGCCTCGGTGAATACTTTTATACATAAAGAACGATTTCGTATTACCAGTATCCACTTTAAAACATCAAAATGGATCATATTCAGTGGCGTGCCACTGGCAAAAAACTCATATAAAGTTAACAGCGGAAAATATTATGTTTCCATAAAGATAAATCCTGTAGATTTACCAATAGAGCCATCAATAGGTCAACACTGGCTTGTTTCGGGTACTAGAGACATAGATGAGATTGAAACTGGTGATTACCTCATGGAACAGCACACCTATGAATCACCAGACTTTATTGAGTGCCAGCTACCCGAAACTGGAGAGCAGTTTATTCAATTTATTGCCAAAGAAAAACAATTTAAGGGCATTGGAGAAAGCAAAGCTAGAGCCTTGTGGGATAACTTTGGTAGTAAACTCTTTAGCATCCTTCGTGATGATTGTGAGACCAACAGAGAGAGCTTATTATCAATTCTCAGTGCTGATTCAATAAATGCTATATACGAGGGGTATCAAACGTACAAAAACCTTAAACATTGCAATTGGATGAGCAAGCAAAAAATTCCAGCTAATATTCAGCAACGCTTATTAAAACACCACGGTGAAAAGAGTATAAAGTCCATCAAATTAAATCCGTACTTGTTGGTTGGTTTTGGGATGCCATTTACTGACATAGATAAATTGGCGAGAAGCGATCTATTTAACATATCAAATAATGATCACCGTAGGCTTAGCGCTGCACTAGAAGCTGCGATTAGAAAAGAAATTGAAAAAGGACATACTTATACTGAACAGGCAATATTAAAGCCCTATCTAACTAAACTATTGAAAGACAAAACTTTGGTTGCCGAAGCTTTTAAAGCTGGCCACGATAAGGCCCAATACATTCTTAGCCCTAAAACTGGTTCATATCACCCTACTGCACAATTGATAATGGAAAATGTAGTTGTAAAAAGGTTAATAAAACTGGCAAGTAAAAATAATCTTTATGACAGATTAGTAGATACTGCCTACCAAGTAGCTGTGCAAGAGTTACCTTATGAACTTACGAAAAAGCAAACAGTAGCTGTTACTACGTGCCTAGGCAATGCAGTAAGTTGTATTACAGGTGGTGCAGGTACTGGTAAAACAACGGTACTCAGAACTGTTCTCAAAGCTTATCATCACAGAGGCTACGTAATTCATGCAGTAGCTCTTAGCGGTAGAGCTGCGAAACGTTTACATGAATCAATTGGCTTTTTTACCTCAACCATTGCCAAGCTACTTCGTAATGCCACTATAGAGCCATCATCGGATAAACCAAAACACCTTTTAGTGATTGATGAAGCTAGCATGATTGATTTGCCAACAATGTATCGATTAGTTAATCATATTGCGCCTTCAGTTCACATCATCTTTACTGGCGATCCAGATCAACTACCTCCAATTGGGTGCGGTAAAGTATTGGCTGATATTATTCAGTCTGAAAAAATTGCCAATACAAAACTTGATATTGTGAAACGACAAGAAGGAAGCTCAGGAATTCCAGAGTATTCCAACTTGGTTAATCAAGGTAAGACACCTAAAAATCTTTCAACTGGCGCTATTTTTTTTCATGAAGTGAATAAGAACGATATCGCCCAAGAATGCTGTAATCTATATCAGAAATCACCAGGAAATAGTCGTATCATAGCTCCAACAAAGCAGCTAGTTTCAGAGATTAATAAACTAACTCAAGCAACGCTAAATCATACGGGTAGCCTGCTCAAGTTTGAAATGCATGGAGAATTTTTTTATCAAAATTTACGAGTAAATGATGCAATACTTTTTACTCAAAACAATTACAACAAGGAGGTTCAAAACGGCTCTCTTGGCATTCTAACTAGTGTTGAGTCAACATCCGATAAATATGGGGAAGTAACACTTGATACAGGAGAAGTAATAGAAATTGATCAGCCTATATTAGACAGTATGGAACTAGGCTACGCAATTACCCTTCATAAGGCGCAAGGTTCACAGTTCCCTCGAATAATTATAGCTTTAAAGAAAGGGCGCATTGTTGATCGAGCATGGCTATATACAGCAATCACGAGAGCTGAGAATGAAGTTCACATTGTTGGAAGTGCTGATGATTTTAAGCGTATAGTCGAGCAACAAAGCAATTCGCACAAACGAAACAGCTACCTGCTAGAACTGTTAAAAACATAAGAGGTATTTCTCGATAGATTCTCTTTCGTTATCTAAATGCCATGCTACCAATACGCTTAAATACATCAGAAAAATCGTCAACTTTACCCGTAGCTATGATCGATAGCGGAGTTCTGCCATTAAAATATGAATTATTGTTTTTCATGTTCATAAAGCCATACAGGTTATCTGAATTAGAAAAAACTTCTTTAAGGCTCTGGTGAATATTAGTTAAATAACTGATACGTTGGAGTTGCTCAGTATTTAAATATACAACGCTTGAGCCCTTTTGATAGCGAGTAAAGTCAGCTTTAGCTATTCCTAAAATTGCTAATTTCTGGGCAGTAGTACAACCCCACTTTTCAAGAAGGTTGGCCCCTAAATCGAAAGCTATAGTATGGTTTATGCTTGGAGTCTGCTCATAATTTGATAACTTAACTCGTTCTAGTAAAAGCAAAACAAGTTCACGCTGAAAATACTGATAATTATCTGGAATGTTTAAGTTGCTTATTTTAGGTAAATAAACATCACCAGTGTGCTTTTGAATGCGTTCAATATGTTGCTGTTCAAACACATAAATTCGATCCGCCCATTGCAGCAACTCTTCGGTACAAAATGTCGAGTTAGCTTTCTGCACGTATTTATAACTTAAACCAGCTGATTTGTATTGGTGATTTTTATTGGCAGCGCGAAATACTTCTTCAGCAGTTTTGCTGCGTTGTATGTTTGCGGTGCATAAAAATAGAATATTCACTATCGCTTACCCCTTATGAAAAGTCACCCGTTCTCATGCGAACGAGCATATCCATCACTTCATCAGCATTAATTTTAAGCTGCTCAAACGGTGACTTACCTTTTAGAAAAGGTTTAGGTTTAGTTAGCCATTCATAGCACACCCGATCTTCAAATTTAAACTGCTTCATCAGCTCCTGATAAATATCAAAATGCTCAGTTTTTAAATGCTCTAGTTCAGTTAAAGTAGTATGTTTTTCTAGGGAGGGTTTGGTGTTTTGATGAGACATAAATTTAAGCTTTTAAATAGTGATGATCTGTATCAACACTAAAGCATAAAATCTATTTGCTGTCTAACTCATAATGAGACATACTATTTCAACTCAATTAGAAAATGTCAATAGAATCAGATTTATCGAATGGACGAATTCAGTTTTGCACAGAAGCAGCGCTTAGCTTATATCGACTTTAAGCTCTATTTTACTGGGATGGTTACTCGCAGTGAAATAGTCAGTCATTTCGAATTAGGCCTTGCAGCAGCAACCAGAGATTTGAAGTTCTATAAAGACAATGCGCCTGAGAATATGGCGTATGACAACGTAGAAAAAAAATACTTCATCACAACGCAATTCCAGCCCATATTTAAACATGATGCTCGCCGCACGCTTATTAAGTTAGCGAATAACATAAGTGATGGTTTTGATTCAATTGGAGATACTTCATTCCCTATTGAATCACCAAGCCCGTTAAACGTACCTGATATTGATATTATCGCTAAGCTATCTCAAGCGATTATCAACCATAAGCCTATTAGCGTTATATACACGTCTTTAAGCAGCGGTTCGGGTGCAAGAGAGTTAGTGCCTCATTCAATAGTTGATAATGGCTTACGTTGGCATTTAAGAGCGTATGATCGTAAATCAAAGTCATTCAGAGACTTCGTTTTAACTCGCATTACCAAAGTTACAATTCAAGCACAGACACCATCACCTGAAGAAGATAAGTTAGAAGATCATCAGTGGATGCGTATGGTGCCATTACAAATTATTCCACACCCAAATAACGTTAAGCACCCAACAGCGATTAAGTTAGATTTTGGTATGGAAAAAGGAATATTAGAAGTTAACGTGCGTGCAGCTATGGCAGGTTATTTACTAAGACGTTGGAACGTGGATTGTTCTGAAAGTGCTTCACTTTCAGGCCCTGAATATCAGCTTTATTTACAAAACAATCAAACATTATACGGTGCGGAAAACCTCGCTATTGCACCTGGTTATAGTATTTAAAAAAAAGGTAGAAAAAATGGAATTTTTAGCATCGTTATTTATTGAAACAGAGACTGTTATTACAGCTTTATTAGGAATAATATTTTTCGCTTTCTTTCAATACCGAAAGTTTTCAAAAAAAGTAAATCCGATTATTGATGAGTTTAAAAATATCAACGAAACTCTCAAAAAATCTGGGCACTCGAAATCAGAATTTTGTGCTTTTTATGATTCAACATTTAATGAATCAATGTCTAAAACAAAATATTTAAGTGATAGTTGGAGAGAATTTAACGAAACTCTTTTAATACCTTATGTTGATTTTGAACCAGATAATGAAGATGAAAAGATCCTTAATACACATCACACTTCAACGTACTTTAATCAGCGATATATCCTTTGGTCCAAAGTTAATATGCGTTGGTTCAACGCATTACCGAATATCCTTACAGGCATTGGTATTGTCGGAACCTTTATCGGATTAGTAGCCGGTATTTATATCGCCTCTCCTGGCCTTAGTGCAGATAATATAGATGAGGCTAAAAAAGCATTGAATGTCTTATTATCTGGTGCTTCACTTGCATTCCTAACCTCAATAGCAGGCTTATCATCATCAATGCTTTTTTCAAAAGCAGAGAAAAATAAAATTCATGAGTTTGATAGGTTATGCCAGGATTTTGTTGCTGAAATAGATGAACGTGTAGAGTATTTTTCTGCTGAGCGTCTTTCAAACAAAGTTCTCCAAGAATCTAAAAAACAGTCATTTGCGTTAGAAACATTTGCTAATGACTTAGCTGTAACAATGGGGCAAGTAATGCAAGAGCAAGTTGCAGAGCCTTTAGTTGAAGCAATTAACGAATTAACAGAAAACCAAAAATCAGCTAACGATGAAACCATTGAAAAAGTAATGGAAGAATTTGCTGCTTCTATATCAGGAGCTGCCGGTGTAGAAATGCAATCACTTGCTGAAACGATAAAGACTATTAGTGCGAAATTAGAAGAACAACTCATTGCGTTATCTGATGGTCATAAGGCAATGAATGAAACAGCAACCTTTATTATGACTGAAATGACGAATGTTGCAGAAAACGCTTCAAATAAAATCAATGACTTATCAGGTGAATTAGGGAATGCCGTAACAGCTCAAAAAGGGCTGAACGAAAGCAATGGTGAACTTCACGAAAGAATTAAAGAGACTGTATTTACAGCAGGCAATGTAATAGAGAAAAGCAATGACGTTTTGGAAAATGCTAACACAACAGTTGATAAACAAAGTGAATTGATTTCACAAACTAACAACATCGCAGAGCAGTTCTCAAATACAGCAAAGAATATTGAACAAACACACGTATTAATTTCTGATACTCAAGACCAGATCAAACAAAACTGGAAAGATTACCAAGATAGATTTACTACTGTAGATGAATCTTTAGGGAATATGTTTAACAACCTCAATGATGGTATGTCCCAGTACGCTCGCTCAACCAATGAGTATTTAATTGAATTAGATAAGCATGCTGCAAAGGTTGTTAAAGAGCTCGCATTTGCTTCTAAAGAAATTAGTGACTCAATTGAATCATTAGGTGATAGTTTAGAGCAGCATAGTAGTGATTTTATGAAACAAATATCATCAGCGACAAGCAGTGGCAAAAAAGCCACTGTTCAATAAGGGAATAACTGATGAGCCAACATGATCTGTTAGAAGACGAAGGTGCCGGATACCTCATTTCTGTAAGTGATATGATGTCTGGTTTGCTATTTATATTCATCATAACCTTGGTCGCTTTTATTATTAACTTTCAAGATGCTATTCAAAAGCAAAAGGAAGTTACACGCACACAAACGGAAATCGTTAAAAGGTTTACAAACCTTGATGAAACAAGAAGTGAATTGCTTTTATTATTGAAGCAAAAATTAGAAGCTGAAAATATCATTGTTGAAGTAGATGCTGAACACGGCGTTTTAAGGCTAACTGAAAATGCTGTCCAATTTGAAACAGCCAGTGCTTCTTTAGATGAACAAAATGAATTGAATTTAAAAATAATAGGCAAAGTTTTAGATGCAGTGATACCTTGTTACGCCGCAAATCCTCCTACACATCATGACTGTGAAGGTTTTGAAGAGTTCCAAGGTAAAATAGACTCAATCTTTGTTGAGGGACATACAGATAATGTTCCGATGAAATCATACAAATATAAAGATAACTGGGACTTATCTGCAAGCCGAGCAATTACGGCGTATCGTGTACTTATTCCTAATACGGTGTTAAACCAAATTGTTAACGTTAATATGCAGCCCATTTTCTCCGTAAGTGGTTATGGAGAAGGTAGACCTGTAGCTGGTCACAGTTATTCATATCCAAAATCTGATCCTACTAATAGACGTATTGATTTACGGTTTATCATGACACCACCTTCATTGACTGATGTTCAGAAAAACATTAATGCGGAAGGTGTGAATTAATGTTTGCTAAATCTGCACTTCAATCACTTGAAATAGAAAGTTGGAACAAGCCTCCAGCACTTAGAGAGTCATTACTAGTTAAAGCAAGTAACGACATTACAAAAGTAACTATCGATAGTGATATTCAAGTACCATCCAAAAGTTCACTTCAACAAATCTATACCCGCTTGAAGTTGGCGTTTGAAACCAAAAATGTTTCATCATTATCTCGTTACGATATAAATCATTCACCTTGGGTTTTGTTTGATCACTTTGATGAGGATAAACCACTTATAAAGCGGTGGCGTTTTATGAACTTTTATAAAAACCTCACAAACGAAGTTGATAATTACCGATTTATCATGGCTTTTTATAACGCTTACTTAGTGTCTTACCCTTATAAAGAAAAGTATATAAATGACATTCAAAACCATATTAAGTCATTATTTAACAATAGCAAAAACAAAAAAATAGCAAGACTATCTGTTGAAATACTTCGTAGGAATACACTCGATACAAATGCCCATTCAGCGTTGATACAGAGTGTGATTCGCACTGGTAAAATTGGCTTAGAACTTAAAAACAGAGGACTATTAGAAGGGCTCAGTAGCAGTAAGTTCACGTTAACTTTCTTAAGTAATTACCTAAGCAACTTTAAAGAAAATATAACTTCGAGTTCATTCAATCAAAAGATGAGCTTAATATCGAATTTGATCGAGTTTTCTGAGCTAGATGACAAACTTCGTTACCCTGAATATAGAATAGAAACAGCGGATTCTATTCTTACCTCTTTACATCAGATCCAAATACAGCCTGTTGTTAAGGATGCTTTAAAAACATTTTTCCTGACGCATTATGGCGACCCGAGGGTTGAACTATCAGGCTGGCATGGCGTTAGTGATGAGGCAAGAAGAGTTTTCCAAAGCTGGTTAGTTGAAAAAACCATGGAAGATTTCTTTAACTTACTAAGTCATGTAGCTGATACGCAGTCGGATTCCGATAGGCACTGGCGTTATCGTAAACGCTTTTGGAATGCATATTTGAAAAAAGGATACATCGAAGAAGCATGGTTCGCACTTGGTCATAGAGCGTATGAACAAGCACCTAACTTTATTAAAGGAAAACACAACTACTCTTCTCTATCAGGAGGAGATTCAAGACACAGTGTTTTAATAATGAAAATTGGTGATTTAATTTTAACAGAGTGGAGTCATTCAGGTCGTTATCGCGTTTGGAACTCAACTCAATATGCACCCGCATTTTATGAAAAACATTATAACCGAGATGATGTTATCGCTAATTGTGACCATACCGGAGCACACCATGGTAATGAAACAGGCGGCTGGCAAGAAAGACTATCAACGCATATACGCGATTTAACTGGACTTAGAGTTTTGGCAAAGGATTATATGAATGACTAATAAAGCTAATCTACATTGGTCTAGAACTTCAGAGGGATTTGAGTTTTCTGTCGAGTTTAATGAAAAAAAATTAGAGCCGAGTAGCTGGGGTCGATACCAATTAACTAACGGTGATAGTGTTGTCATTGCTGACGCTTTATTTCGAGAGTGTGACTCTGATCACCGCCCCAAATTTTTAGATGATAAGGTGGTATGTTCAGATAGATTTATTGCAACATTAACAGAAATTGAAACTAAACAACTCAGCCTACCATCTGTTAGCCATACAAAGTTAAAGATAAGTGCAGAAGGCCTTATAAGTCGCCCTGGATTTAAATTAAACTATCGATTACTTCGCCCTGAAGGAAGACCTTATCTTGGCGCAAAGATAGATGGTGCCGTTCTTAAACTTGGTGCGGAACAACAACTCATTCTTGATCCCATTTACAGCATAATAAAGCAAATAGATTATTTTAACTTAGTTCCTGCTAACGATTTGGATGAGCGATTTGTTCGGTGGGGTGAGGTTCAAGAATTATTGCCTGAAGATTCAATAGTAGATGGACAGCTAAGTACAATTACTATTTGTCGAGCCGATAGGTTAACACTGGATATAAGAGAACACGGTGCTTTCAACCCTTTATTGATAAAGCCATCTTCTGAGAAGTCATGGGATGTTCAAAGTCAGTCTGATGTTGAATATGCAGTACCAAAAGTAAAACAAAAGGAATTTGAACAACAATTTAAAAAATGGAACAGCGCTAAAAGCAATTATGCAATTGGTAATGGCACATACGTAGTTTTACCAGAACGCGTTAGTAAAGTGCTAAGTGTCGTTAAAGAGTTTCAACAAAAGCCTTCTGAAGAGCGATTAGCCTTTGTGGCGAACCCGCATCAATACATTAACGAGTCACTATCTCTTGATGAAACTCCCGAAGAATTAGAAGCCATCTTTGTAGAAACACCTGAGTTTGTGAGCCAAAGAATTGAGCAAATAGGGGTTTGGGAACCCAAACTATGCGCTTATGTTGTCAAGCGTGATGGAGATTGGGTGCCGGATGACGAAATGCGCTTATTCTTCCCTATAGAAGATATGATGGTTAACTTCACAGTAGAAGAAATGAAACAGCTTCTAGAGTTAATTAAAGTAGCATTGGACGATGAATTAGAAAACATCACCTTTAAAAACCAAACTGTTCCAGTCACGTTAGAAGTAAAAAACCTTCTGATAAAAATGCTAAAACCTTTTGAAGATAAAGGTGACAAACCAGATTTTGCATTAGCAGTTGAAGCGCCTATTTTAAAAGACAATATAGAAGATGTTGAATTTGAAGTAATAAAGAAAACACCAAGACCACTTTTGCCACTAATACCACAGCGCCTTAAAACAACAAGTTTGTACGAGCATCAAAAATTTGGTTTGGCTTGGTTAGCTAACCATTGGCAATCAGGCTCAATAGGTGCGTTATTGGCCGATGATATGGGTTTAGGTAAAACCATACAATCTTTAACGTTCATGGCTGGTGTTAAGCAGTTAATGGACACCAATGATTATCCTAATAAGCCTTTTTTAATTGTTGCTCCTTCTGGCCTTTTAAAAAACTGGCGTGATGAAGCATCAATACATTTACATAATCCAGGCGTTGGAGAGTTATTCGAAGCGTACGGGCCAAGTATCCGAAAATTAAAAGACTTAAATGTTGTAGAAAGAAATGAACAATTAACCAGTGCTGATTGGGTGTTAACCACTTATGAAACATTAAGAGATAAGATCAAATATTTTCTCTCGATAGATTGGGGTATTACCATATTCGATGAAGCGCAGAAAATTAAGAACCCTGTTTCGCGTGTAACTGAAATGGCAAAATCACTATCGTCAGACTTCACGTTGATGCTAACCGGTACGCCAGTTGAAAACGAGTTGGCAGACCTTTGGTGTATTGTTGATACTGCACAGCCAGGGCTTTTTGGCTCTTTAAGCCGCTTTCATAGTGAATATGCTAAACCAGCTGAAGCAGATCCTTTGGAAGCGCAGCGTTTAAAAGAATTACTTGTCGAGCGAAGCGTGCCACCTTTAATGCTTCGCAGGATGAAAGTAGACCATATTGACGGGCTTCCTGAAAAAATTATTAAAGAAGTACCAATGATCATGCCTGAACTTCAAGCACAGGAATATGAGAATATTGTAAAGGAAGTGCAACTAGAAAAAGGCAATGCTGGTGCAGTTCTTAAATTTATCCAAAAAATTAGAAAAGCGTCATTAGTAGCCGAAGAGTTTGATGGCTCGGGTATTAATGATGGTGTCATTAAGCGTTCAGCAAGATTAACCTCGCTTATAAAAATACTCGATGAGATAAAAAACAAGGGTGAAAAGGCACTTGTTTTTTGCGAAACGATTGACGTTCAAGAATACCTGTCAGGTTATTTACAACAACGATACCAACTCGATAAGAGGCCATTCCGGATCAATGGACAAGTAGATGGTAATACGCGTAAAAAGTATGTAGACGAATTTCAAAAAGGTGAAATAGGCCAATTTGACGTTATGTTACTTTCACCTAAAGCAGGTGGTGTCGGTTTAACTATAACAGCAGCAAACCATGTTATTCATCTTACAAGATGGTGGAACCCAGCCGTAGAAGACCAGAGCACTGACCGTGCATTTCGTATAGGCCAAGAAAAACCTGTATACGTCTATATTCCGATGGCTATACACCCTAAGTACGGTGAACATTCATTCGACGCTAACCTAAACAGATTATTAAATAAAAAACGTAACCTCAGTTTGAATGCCTTACTCCCAGGCACGGTTACAGACTCAGATTTTAACGAATTATATACGCAAACCTTAAATGGTTAATGCAACTAGGAATACAAATGGATCACAGCGCACATAACAAACTTATCTCTTTTATCTGGTCAATTGCTGACGACTGCCTGCGTGACGTATACGTGCGTGGTAAATACCGTGACGTAATTTTACCTATGGTGGTATTACGCCGTTTAGATACCTTACTTGAGCCCAATAAAAAAGCGGTGCTTGATGAAGTTAAGTTTCAAGTTGAGGAAATGGAAGCCACAGAGCTTGATGATGCGCCGTTAATTGATGCCGCAGGTTATGTGTTTTACAACACCTCGAAATGGACATTAACCAGCATTAAAGAAACCGCAACCAATAACCGCCAAATTATATTGGCAAATATTGAAGAATACCTAAACGGTTTTAGTGCCAACGTTAAAGAAATTATCGAATGCTTTAACTTAAAATCTCAATTTCAACATATGGCAGGTAAAGATGTATTGCTTGATGTATTAGAGAAGTTTGTTTCTCCTTATATCAACTTAACGCCTGATGAGGTTGAAGATCCTGAAGGTAATAAACTACCAGCCTTAAGTAATTTAGGCATGGGTTATGTGTTTGAAGAGCTTATTCGTAAATTTAACGAAGACAACAACGAAGAGGCTGGTGAGCACTTTACGCCACGTGAAGTAATTGAGTTAATGACTCACCTTGTATTTGACCCAATTAAATCAGATTTACCATTAACATTAACCTGTTATGACCCTGCTTGTGGTAGTGGCGGTATGCTTACCGAAACACAAAACTTTATTAATGAAAAATACCCGGTAGAAAACACTACCCGCGATATTAATTTATACGGTAAAGAGATCAACGACGAAACCTACGCCATTTGTAAGTCAGACATGATGATCAAAGGTAATGACCCTAAAAATATTAAAGTAGGTTCAACACTTTCTACGGACGAATTTGCAGGCCAACGCTTTGATTTTTGTTTATCTAATCCGCCATACGGTAAAAGCTGGGCAAGTGAACAAAAGCACATTAAAGATGGCTCAGACGTTATCGACTCACGCTTTCAAGTTGTATTAAAAGATTACTGGGGTAACTTACCGAAAGAAGGCTTTGTTGACGCAACACCACGCTCATCTGACGGCCAATTGCTGTTTCTAATGGAAATGGTCAGCAAGATGAAGTCTACCGCTACCAGCCCATTAGGCTCTCGTATAGCATCAGTTCATAACGGCTCTAGTTTATTTACCGGTGATGCAGGCTCGGGCGAAAGTAATATTCGTCGTTACATTATTGAAAACGATATGCTTGATGCCATAGTGCAGCTACCCAATAACTTGTTCTATAACACAGGGATCACTACCTATATTTGGCTACTGAATAATAGCAAACCTCAAAATCGCCAAGGCAAAGTACAACTGATTGACGCAAGCTTGTTGTTTAAAAAGCTCCGTAAAAATTTAGGTAATAAAAACTGTGAGTTCTCGCCAAAGCATATTACTGAAATTACCCAAACGTATCTTGATGCTGCAAGTGTTGAGCGCCAACTAACGCAAGATAAAGATCCAACAGGCATTGCGGCCAAAGTACTTAATAATGACGACTTTGGTTATTACAAAGTAAACATTGAACGTCCAGACAGACGCAGTGCTCAGTTTAAAGACGAACTTATTGCACCGTTACGCTTTGATAAAACACTACGTGAGCCAATGGAGCATCTTTATGCGGAATATGGTGACAAGGTTTACCAAGCTGACTTTTTTACTGCTAATAGCAAAGAAAAAGAGAAAGAAATAATCGCTTGGTGTGAAGACAACGACATTACCTTAAACGCTAAAGCGAAAGCCAAGCTACTTTTAACCGATACATGGCAGCAAGGTAAGTTTCTGGTTGCGCTTGCCAATAAGCTCGCTGAAACAATCACCAAAGAATATAACGATTACAACTTATTTAAAGCGGATGTTGAAGCCCAGTTTAAAGCAGTTTCAGCTGATGTATTAGCCGACATTAAAGCAAATAAACGAAAAGCGTTTTACACCACGGTCATTAATGCCATGAGTTGGTACGAGGAAAATGCTGAAAAAGTGATAAAGAAAATGGTTAAGTTTAAGCAAGAAAAACTTGATGAATTATTACATCACTTAGGCTGTGAAGCATCTGATTTAGCTGACTTTGGTTATTACGCTATTGAAGGTAAAAAATTAGAATTCACCACTTATGAAGCCAACTCAGATTTGCGTGATGCTGAATCAGTACCACTGACTTACCTTGAAGATAAAGACTCGACTAACGACAACAGTGAAATTCACCAATATTACCTTGATGAAGTTAAACCGCATGTAAACGAAGCCTGGATCAATTTAGATAGCACTAAAATTGGTTATGAAATTAGCTTTAACAAGTACTTCTATCAACACAAACCACTAAGAGCGATGGATGAAGTTGCAAGCGACATAATCAACCTTGAGCAAAAAGCAGAAGGGTTAATAGCGGACATTCTTGGTGTTGATTTGGCTAAGGTGCAAGGAGAGTAACCATGGCAGAGTTAGCTGGAATGCCTAAATACAAGGCATATAAAGATTCTGGAGTAGATTGGTTAGGTGATATTCCTAATGAGTGGAATATAATTCCCGGTTTTAGTGCTTATAGTGAAAATAAGCGAAATAATAAAGGAATGAAAGAGGATCGTGTTCTTTCGCTAAGCTATGGAAAGATTATTGTTAAACCTAAAGAAAAGCTTGTTGGCTTGGTGCCTGAGTCATTTGAAACATACCAAATTGTTGAACCTGGCGATCTCATCATACGTTGTATGGATTTACAAAACGATAAGACGAGCCTAAGAACTGGGCTATCTGAAGATCACGGTATTATCACTAGTGCATATTTAAACCTTAAGATTAATGAAAAGTTTGATTCAAAATTTCTCTATTATTATTTGCATTCGTTAGATACAACAAAAGTTTTGTATAAGTTTGGAACAGGGTTGCGTCAAAACCTTAGCTTTCAGGATTTTTATCGACTCCCAGTATTTGATATCCCTAAAAACTTACAAACTACCATTGCCAACTTTCTTGATAAAAAAACAGCACAAATTGATGAAGCGATTGCCATCAAAGAAAAGCAAATTGAGCTGTTAAAAGAACGCAAGAAAATCATCATTCAACAAGCCGTGACTAAAGGTTTAAATCCAGACGCACCAATGAAAGATTCAGGTGTAGATTGGATTGGTGAAATTCCTGAGCATTGGGCTTACGAACCTATTAAACATTCATTGAAAGGCATTATTGATTGTGAGCATAAAACGGCTCCATTTGTAGATGATACTGATTACTTTGTTGTTAGAACAACAAATGTAAAGGGAGGTAAATTACTAATGGCAGGAGCAAAATTTACACATGAAAAAGGTTTTAAAGAATGGACTCGTCGAGGTGTTCCAAAAGTTGGTGACGTACTTCTAACAAGGGAAGCACCCGCAGGTGAAGCCTGCCTTGTACCTGACAATGTAAAATTGTGTCTCGGTCAAAGGATGGTTTGGCTTAAAATTGATAGAAAAAGACTCATTCCAGAGTTTGCTATCTCATTAATTTATTCAAGTATAGGTAGAACATACATTGACTTCCTTTCGTCGGGGTCTACTGTACTTCACTTTAATATGGCTGACATTAATAATATTCCTGTAGTTTTACCACCGCTTAAAGAGCAACAAGAGTTAGTTGAGTATATTAGAAATGAGTCAGGAAAAGTTGATGATGGTATTGAAATCCAAATTCAACAAATCGAAAAACTAAAAGAGTATAAAACTACACTGATTAACAGTGCAGTAACAGGAAAGATAAAGGTGAATAATCACTAATTAATTGAAGTAGTTATTGGGCTGTTGTACACTTAAAGTGCTCTTTAGCTTAGGACGAAATTCGTCTAGTCGGGTGTTTAGCCAGACTCTAATTTATTGAACGACTTTACGGTTGCGATATGTACGCAACCGTCATTCGTTCCTCATGAAGGTTGCGTACATATCGCGGCCTCTAGTAAAGAGCTAAGCCCAAGAGCTATGCTTTTGGGCTTTTTTATTTGTAGGTCAAAGAATGGAATTTATAAAAAAACTAGCGGAGAATTTAAATAAAGGCGAATCAGAAATGATAAGCTTTCTAGCTAGTGCTCCACTTAAATATAAAGTTTATACCATTCCTAAGCGAACCTCAGGACACCGGGTGATAGCACAGCCTTCGAGAGAACTTAAAGAATACCAGCGAGCATTTTTATCGCTATTCAAATTACATATTCATGATGCCGCTATGGCATACCGTGAAGGGTTAAGTATTAAAGATAATGCTAATAAGCATAGACGTAATCGTTATTTACTTAAATTAGATTTAGAAAACTTCTTTAATTCAATTACTAGCGAACTTTTTTGGTCTGTTTGGAAAATACACTACGCAGTACCATCAGATAAAGAAAAAGTTCTCATGGAAAGGTTATTATTTTGGTCACCTAGTAAGTCTTCTTCGGGAAAACTAATTTTGAGCATAGGGGCACCTACTTCACCAATGCTTTCAAACTTCTTCATGTTTCAATTTGATGTCTCAATGTCTGATCTATGTTTGAACCAGGATATAGTCTACACACGTTATGCAGATGATTTAACTTTCTCTACTAATCATAAAGATACTTTATTCAGCATTCCGAAATTAGTCACAGAAAAATTAAAAGAACATTTTAACGACGCGTTAAATGTAAACAGAAAAAAAACAGCTTTTTCTTCGAAAGGCCATAACCGGCATGTGACCGGAATCACTATAGATAACAATGGTAATTTATCTCTTGGAAGAGAAAGAAAACGCTACATAAAGCACTTAGTTCATCAATACCTATTTAATAAATTGGATAAAGAAGATATTCATCATTTAAAAGGTTTACTTGCTTTCGCAAAACACATCGAACCATTTTTAATAACCCGATTGGAAGTTAAGTATTCAACTAGATTGATCGCTCAAATATTTGAGGAAAGTTATGAATAAGCCAGATCGCAAAGAGCATAGTAAAACTATAAAAAATCTTAAGCAAAACGCTGTTAAAGGCAATTTGTTATCTATGTTTCAATTATATGAAAACTATTCAACGGGTAAGAATGTTGAGGCTGTAAATGAAGAGCTTGCTCAAACATATATGGAGATGATTGTTGACAAGCTTCCATCACTAAAGTTTAAGGTTAGTTCTATTAACCTTCACGAGTTTAGACGATTTAGAGATCTAGATATTCACTTTAATAATCAGATAACAGTCATCATTGGTGATAATGGAGCAGGTAAAACAAGTATTGCAGAATCACTCGCTAAAGCTCTAACTTGGTTTAATCGAAATTTGGTAAAAAGTAATGTTAGTGGCAAAAAAATTGTTGAATCTGATATTAATTCAAAGGCAATAGATTATTCAGAGTTGATTGGAAAGTTTCAACTTGATAAAGATAATAAATTTGAAATTTCATTAGCGTCTCCTATTTCAGGGTATTCAGGAAATGTTTCAGGAGTTGTCGCTACAGCTAAACAATTTGGTGATATGTATCGCATGGTTGCGGAGCATAGTTTGTTACCTTTACCTCTATTTGCTTTTTATTCTGTTGAAAGGTCAAGTGTTAAGTTACCTAAAGCTTCATTAGAAAAAGCACTATTAAATAGCCCTGACTCTCGGTTTGATGCATTAAAAGATAGCTTAGAAGCTAGCACACAGTTAGATGATTTTACTCGCTTATATATAGAATTGTATAACTTAGCTGAAGGGGAAGAGACTCAAGAGATTAAAGAATCAAAACAAACCATTCAGGCTTTAGAAAAACTTATTAATAAGTTTCATAGCGGAAAAAAAGTACCTGATGATAATGAGTTGGCTCAGGAACTAAAACTTGAGAAAAAAAACTTAGCAAGTTTATTGGGCTCAAAATCAATAAAGCACCAAAAATTATTAAAATGGGTAAATGATGCCATTGAAACTTTAGTTCCAGATGTAAAAGATTTAACTGTAGATCGAAGCAGTGGTAGCCCTAGGATTTTAGTTAATAATTTTGGTAATAGAGTAAATGTTTCTCAATTATCTCAAGGCCAAAAGTCTTTATTGGCTCTAACTGGTGATTTAGCACTCCGCCTTTCTACCTTAAACCCAGATATTGAATTCCCGCTGTCTGGCCATGGAATAGTTATTATTGATGAAGTAGAGCTCCATCTTCACCCTAGGTGGCAGCAAGAAGTATTATTAGGATTACAAAAGACATTTCCAAATATTCAATTCATTGTAACTACTCACAGTCCTCAAATTCTTTCTACTGTTGATAATAAGTGTATTAGGCAAATTTGCTTTGGTGATGACAGCGAGCTTTTAGTATCTACACCGCAATTTCAAACTAAGGGTGTTACTAGTGCTGATATTTTAGCGAGAATAATGGGAACTAACTCAGTACCAGAACATATTGAAGAGGCAAAATGGTTAAATGACTTTTCAAGATTACTGAAAGCTAATGATAAAAAATCTCGTGATGAAGTATTCCTAAAGATAAAGGCTCACTTTGGTGATAATCATCCTGTAGTGGCCGACTGCGAAAGTCAAATTCGAATAATGGAAATGAACGCTCGATTAAAAAAAGAATCATAAACAATGCGAAAGTTAAATAGGCCTCAGCCGGCACCCGCTGCATTATCAAATTACGATTACAGAATTCAATCATGGAGTAGCAATAGACCATCTAGTTCTTGCCGCACTCAGATCTGGCAAAATTTTAAAGCAATGCAAGGAAATTTTTGTGCATTTTGTGAAAGGGCAACAGTTAAAAACAGTGGTCACATTGAACATTTTTTTCATAAAGGTCAAAAGCCTGATGGTTCAGCACCATATCGACATTTAACATTTTCATGGGATAACCTTTTTGGCTGTTGCGGGAAGTTTGAAAGTAATACTTGTGGACATTTTAAGGATCGCCAAGGTATGCAAGGTCCAGGTGCATATAATGCTAACGATATAATTAAACCTGATGTAGATGACCCTTGTTCTTTTTTTAACTTCTTAACTACTGGTGTTATAGAAGCTAAAGAAGGCTTGTCAGCCAATGACACTCATAAAGCTAAAGAAACAATAAGAGTTTTAAATTTGGCTGCTTTAAATAGCGCAAGAAAAAGGCAAATAGATATTTTTAAGAACGAATTAAAAACGTTAGTAGAGATCAGTGTTGGATTAGATGAGCGACAACTAAGTGAAGAGCTTAACAAGATTAAACATAAAGTTATACAACAAGAGTATCAAACATCGGTGCTTGAAGCTTTGTTTTAAATGCAGGGAGATATTATAGGGATGGTTAGCCAAACAAACGAACAAGCTTTAGAAGCAGCAATCGAAAAGCACCTAACTGGCACTTGTTTAGAAGATTTAAAAGCCAGTGTGCAAGAGGTTGCGCCTGACTATAACAACACGATGTATCAGCTAGGCTATCCTGCTGATTTTGATATGCACTACGCCATAGATACAAAGTTCTTTTGGCAGTTTTTGCAAAATACTCAAGAGCAAGAGCTAGAAAAGCTTAAGAAAAATAGCCCCAACGACTGGGAACGGAAAGTACTTGAGCGTTTTGATAGGCTTATTAAAAAACATGGCATTTTGCATTTGCTTAAAAAAGGATTGAGTGTTGAAGATGCGCATTTAAATCTGATGTATCCAGCACCATTAGCTAGTAGTAGTAACTCTGTTAAACAGAACTTTAATGCCAATATATTTAGCTCAACGCGTCAATTAAGGTATTCAAAAACTAATCCGTTACAAGAAATTGATATGGTGCTGTTTATTAACGGTATTCCGTTGATAACTCTAGAGCTGAAAAATGCTTGGACCGGCCAAAATGCTCGTTACCATGGGCAGAAGCAGTACCGTAATGATAGGGATACCTCTCAGTCGTTATTGCAGTTTGGTCGTTGTTTAGTGCATATGGCGGTTGATACTGATGAAGTATATATGACCACCAAGTTAGCCGGTAAAAACACCTTCTTTTTACCGTTTAACAAAGGTAATAATCATGGTCAGGGTAATCCACCTAACATTTACGGTCACAAGACAAGCTACTTGTGGGAAGAGGTTTTTAGCAAAGCTAGTCTAGCTAATATTATTCAGCACTTTGTGCGTTTAGATGGTAGTAGCAAAGATGACTTGAAGAAACGCACCTTGTTCTTTCCTCGTTATCATCAAATGAACGTTGTTCGTAATTTAATTAATCATGCTGCAACTAATGGTGTTGGCCATACTTATTTAATACAGCACTCTGCTGGTTCTGGTAAGTCAAACTCTATCACTTGGGCGGCTTATCAGTTAATAGAAACGTATCCAGTTAGTCCTGATATTCAAGGTGGCAAAGGTATAGAACAACCGTTATTTGACTCAGTTATTGTAGTTACTGATAGACGATTACTTGATAAACAACTTAGAGATAACATTAAAGAATTCTCTGAAGTTAAAAACATTGTTGCCCCTGCATTTAAATCATCAGAACTTAAATCAGCCTTGGAAAATGGTAAAAAAATTATCATTACCACTATCCAAAAGTTCCCATTCATTATTGATGGCATTAGTGATTTAAGTGATAAACGTTTTGCGGTAATTATTGATGAGGCGCATAGCTCTCAGTCAGGCTCTGCCCACGACAATATGAACAGGGCTATGGGTAAAACTGAAGTAGAGGAAGCTGAAGATGCGCAAGACAAAGTATTGCAAGCAATGCGCTCACGAAAGATGCGAGGTAATGCTTCATATTTAGCCTTTACTGCAACGCCTAAAAACAGCACCTTAGAAAAGTTTGGTCAAAAACAAGAAGACGGTAGTTTTAAGCCATTTCATTTATATTCAATGAAACAAGCCATTGAAGAAGGCTTTATTCTTGATGTTATTGCCAATTACACTACCTATAAAAGTTACTACGAGATAGAAAAGTCAATTCAAGATAACCCTGAATTTGATACTAAAAAGGCGCAAAAACGCTTACGTGCTTACGTTGAAACCAGCCAACAGACCATAGACACCAAAGCTGAAATTATGCTTGAACACTTTATTCCACAAGTAGTGAACGCCAAAAAGCTACGTGGTAAAGGCAAAGGTATGGTTGTTACACAAAATATTGTTACAGCTATTCGTTATTACAAAGCATTAAAGCGAGTGATAGAAGCTCAAGGTAGCCCATTTAAAATAGCGATAGCATTTTCTGGCACCAAAGAAGTGGATGGTATTGAATATACTGAAGCCGAAATGAACGGCTTTGCCGAGAGTGAAACTAAAGATAAGTTTGATACTGATGAGTATCGCTTGTTGGTTGTTGCTAATAAATACCTAACGGGCTTTGATCAGCCAAAGCTCTGCTCTATGTACGTAGATAAAAAGTTAGCGAGCGTACTTTGTGTGCAAACATTATCACGCTTAAATCGCTCTGCACCTAAGCTTGGTAAGAAAACTGAGGATTTATTTGTACTCGATTTCTTTAATAGTGTTGATGAAATCAAAACGGCATTTGACCCATTTTATACTTCAACGACTTTATCTGAAGCAACTGATGTAAATGTATTACATGAGCTAAAAGATGCGATGGATGATATTGGCGTTTATGAATGGTACGAAGTTGAAGATTTTGTTAAGCGCTACTTTGATAATGAAGATGCGCAAACCTTAAGCCCAATAATTGATACTGCGGCTAATCGATTTAATTTTGAGTTAGAGCTAGAAGATGACGATAAAGTCGATTTTAAGATAAAAGCCAAACAGTTCGTAAAAATTTACGGGCAGATGGCTTCAATAATGCCTTATGAAATTGTTGCTTGGGAAAAGCTATTTTGGTTCCTTAAGTTCTTAATTCCAAAGTTAATTGTTAAAGATCCTGATTCAGAAAAGCTTGATGCATTGTTAGACTCTGTTGACTTAAGCTCTTACGGGTTACAGCGTGTAAAGCTCAACTATGGTATTGGCTTAGATGATGGTGAAACTGAATTAGATCCTCAAAATCCAAACCCTCGCGGTGCTCATGGCGGTGATGATGAAAAAGATCCACTAGACGAGATCATTAAAAACTTTAACGAAAGATGGTTTCAAGGTTGGAGTGCGACACCTGAAGAGCAGAAAGTTAAGTTTATAAACATTGCTGAAAGTGTGAAAAGTCACCCAGATTTTGAAGCTAAATACCAAAACAACCCTGATCCTCATAACCGAGAGTTAGCATTCGAAAAAATGCTTAAAGAAGTCATGTTAGCAAGACGTAAAGATGAGCTAGAGCTGTATAAGTTATTCGCTGGAGATAGTGCATTTAAAGCTTCGTGGACTCAAAGTATGCAAAGAAGTGTTGGCTTGTAAAAAGGAATTATTATGCTTGATGATATCAAGGACGTTTTAAAAGTTAAGCCAGGTTTAACAGGTCGTCAGATAGCCAGAAATATTGGGAAAGAACGTAAAGAAGTAAACTCTTTTTTAAGTAAAAATTTAGACTCATTTGAAAAAGATGACGATCATTGTTGGACGTTAAAACAAGTTTCTATCACAAAAGTTGAGTTTCCTAGTAAGTGGGTTGATGAACATATATTTGAAAAATCGCTAAAGCCACTGAATGTAGATTCAATCGACTCTTTAAAAGAAATGCATTTTATTTTTCCTGAAGACTGTAAATTTTTACTCATCGCTATCGCTCGCTTTCTAGCATTGGCTAACCAGTTAAAAGATGGTGGTTACAATATTACTATTGATATGGGCGAGTGCCGTAATACTTTAAACTTTTTTAGCCGTAATGGTTTTTTTGATTATCTAGATGACAAAATTACAACTATTCCTGCTAGACCTAAATCTTCTTTGGCAAAACGTTATCAAGGTAATAGCAAGACGATGCTGGAGTTAGGAGATATAGATCCTAACGAAAGAAATCGAGAGTTAATAATACTTCTTGGTGAAAGGTTTATTGAAAACTCTTCGGAACAATACGCTTTAGCAGCCAAGACCGTTTTTTCTGAATTAATAGGCAATGTTAAGGATCATAGTGATAGTAAAATTACTGGTTTAGCTGGCCTTCAGCTTTATAAAGGCAAGAATAAGCATATTCAAACAATAGTTTCAGACAGTGGCGTTGGTATTGCAGCCACTTTACGTTCTACTTTAAAAGAAACACACCCTAAGCTATATAAAAAATACCGAGTCGATAATAGCGAAAATAATGCCCAACTCGTTCTACATGCATTTACTAAAGGTGAAGTGAGCAGATATGGAAAAGGTAGAGGGTTAGGTTTTAAAAGCAGTAGAGAGCATGCCACAAAAGACAGGGCTCTTATTTCGATTCGACAAGAAGATTTCTCTATCGAACTTGAATATATTAATGGGGATAAAATAAGTTCAAATATAACTCAAAACTTGTCTAAGATTTCTGGAACTCATATTTGTTTTGACTTCTATATAGATAATTTCTGATAAATGTAATAAACTTAAGCAGATGAAAGAGAGAACTTATAAAATACTTCTAAAAGATGTGGTTGAATGTGATCATGCTTTTGGAAACGATGAAGGAAGAGAAGCCTTCGTAAAGATTAGTAAAATCGTAGATGAAAATCCATCTTGCGATTTTTTTGCTATCAGCTTAGAGGGGATGAAATTTACAGACGCATCTTTTCCAAGAGAGAGCATAATTTCTTTAGCTAAGGCATTAAAAGGAGAAAAAGGCTTTTATCTTATCGATATTCCTAATAAAGACTTACTAGATAACTGGTCATATGGGGCTATTGCAAAAGATCAGCCAATCTTAGTTAAATCTGATAATGGTTTTGATGTTATTGGAAGCAAGCTGAGTAATACTGTTAAAGAACTATTGGAGTTTGTAGTTGATAAAAATCAAGTTACAACATCTACAGTGTCTAAACATTTTGATGTTTCAGCTCAGAATGCTAGCGGTAAGTTAAAAAAACTACATAACATTGGTTTAGTTCTCGGTCATAAAGAAGTCGCTGAATCAGGTGGCTTAGAGTTTGTCTATAAAGCTATTTTATAGCTCTTTTAATTATTCTGATAAATCTGCTTGCGTTAACCAGAAATGAGGTGTAAATTAGTAGACGATCCCAAGAGGGATCTTTTTTTAAAACTCTGATAAATGTGATTAACTTAACCAGAAAATTAGGAGGCTATAATGGCTACAAACCCACCAAAAGGCGATGGACATCGCAAAGGCGCAGTAAGAAGCAGATCCCAAACTCAAACTCAAAGCGGGCATTGGGTTAAAAGGGATGCTGATACAGGGCGTTTCATGGATGTTAAAACAACTGATAAAACTCCTTTCAAAGGTGTTAGAAAGGAGAAAAAGTGATGAATAGAATCAAGTATTATTTTCTTATTACTACTCAATAAGTGAGGAGTTGTTATGTCGCTAGATCATATAAACCATAAAGAGCTATGTCAGTTCGCAAAAGATAAAGTTAATTTGCCTAAGGATAAGGCTGATAAGTTTCGTAAACAAGCAAGAAACTTAAGGGAGAAATTAGATGGCTACCTTAAAGAGCACCCTGACTTTGCATTAAAAAGAATGCAACTGTCTGGTAGCTTAGCAAAGGGAACAGCCCTAAAAATGCTTAATGATATTGATGTGGCAGTCTATGTAACAGGTGTTGATTCTTCAACTTCGCTAAATGATTTATTAGATTACCTAGAAGAAAAAATCAGAAAAGCTTACCCAAATTTTTCATATGATCAAATTAAGCGTCAAACATATAGTATTTGCGTTTCCTTTAAAGGTACTGGGTTGGATGTTGACCTTGTTCCTATTATCTATGAAGGCAAGCCAGACTGGCGTGGCTTTTTAGTTAGTCAAGCAGATGGTAGTTATTTAGAAACGAGTATTCCTTTGCATTTGGAATTTGCCAAAAAACGTAAAGATCATCAACCAGAGCACTTCTCTCAGGTAGTAAGGTTAATTAAGTATTGGGCTAGAAAACAAAAAAGAGAAGTTGAAGGATTTAAGTTTAAATCTTTTATGGTTGAAATGATATTAGCTAAATTATCTGATAACGGGGTTGATTTCTCAAATTATGTTGAAGCTTTACAAGCGTTTTTCACTTACATAGTTAAGTCTAATTTAGAAGAAAAAATACTATTTGAAGATTACTACAGTGCAGCTGAAGTAAATGATTTTAATGATCCTGTTGAAATCATTGATCCGGTAAATGCAGAAAATAACGTTAGTAATTTATATACGAGATACCAAGCTGACTTGATAGTGGAAGCTGCAATGAATGCTGGTGACGCTATTGATGCTGCTGAATTCGCTCCTAATAAAACTTTGACCATTCAATATTGGCAAACAGTATTTGGTCCATCATTTTCGGGGTAAGTTATGAGCAGTTTTACATCAACAGTATCGAATACTTTTACTATTACTCATGCTCGCCATATGTCAGCAAAAGTTTCAGCTGATTTACGTAGAATGCAAAGGTTTTATGATAAGCCTAATAGCGTTCAGATAGCTGATTTTGAGGAAGAAATAGCACAGTTATTGAAGCATGGTTACTTAAATAAAGCGACATTTGGCTTCCAAAAAGATGGTAGCTGGATAGAACCAACCTTTACTTACACAGCAAGTGAAATAGCGAGTGGCGTTGATGATACACCAGGGGCACTAAGTGCTAATGCAGATGTTTCTAATGCTTATTTTCATAGTTATGTGTCATACACAGACAAGTATTTCTCGCTTTCAGATAGTGAGAGGGCTGATTTTAAAAAGTCATTACCAGTCCAGCGTGTAGGAGCAGATGAACCTGGAGTTTCAGGTTATTTTGATAGTGATAAAACATATTCTTCAGGTGAAAGAAGTCTGTCGAGAAAATCTTTAAGGAGTTATTAATTATGACAACATTAGAAGCTAAAAGCTTATTTGAAAATAGTAGAGAGTTTCCTGACTTTGAAGCTCAAATGAAATTAGAACGATTGATAGGGCTTGACGAGTATAAGTTAAGGTTAACTAAAATGTTGTCTATATTGGTAAAGCCAGCCTCTATGGAAAGCTGGATTAAAAAGTTTCACGGAGACCATTTTGAAGCTTTAGAGTCCATTATCAACAGGCCTCCTTTGATTGTTTTAGCTGGTGATGTAGGTTCAGGTAAAACAGCATTAGCTGAAAGTATTGGAGATAAGGTAGCACGCTTAAACGATATTGATATTACATTATTACCGTTAAGCTTATCTTCAAGAGGACAAGGTCGCGTTGGAGAAATGACTCAATTGGTAACATCTGCATTTCAACAAACAAAAGACTTAGCTAAAAAATTTAAAAGTGAAACAGGTAAAGCTAGAGGTGCTGTTATTCTTTTAATTGATGAGGCTGATGCACTAGCTCAGTCTAGAGAGTCTGAGCAAATGCATCATGAAGATCGTGCAGGTGTAAATGCTTTTATTCGTGGAATTGATTCTCTTGCTAGCGAAGGCTTACCTGCGGCAGTGATTATGTGTACCAATCGACTTGATTCGTTAGATCCTGCTGTCAAAAGAAGAGCGGCAGAAATTTTACCATTTAAAAGGCCGACAGCTGAACAACGTAAAGCTGTTATTGAGCAAACGTTAGCTCCGTTTAATTTAAGCGATGCAACCTTAAATAAAATAGCCAGCCTAACAGGCAGCTCAAATGAACGAGACTTTGGTTTTTCCTTTTCAGATATTACTCAGCGACTTGTACCATCAATAATATTAGATGCTTTTCCTAATAAAGCTGTTACAGATGAAAGAGCTATTGAGGTTGCGATGTCGATAGTACCAACTCCTCCATTTGGGAGCTTGAATAATGAGTGACAATAAATGGCTGAAAGGTGTTTTTGAGGATGTTCAGACTGATTTACACCATGATTTAAAAAGAGCATCAAGAGGGGTTGAACACCCCGGTACTAAAGGCGATATACATGAAGATAGCTGGATTGATATCCTGAGAAATTATTTGCCCAAACGTTATGGTGTTGATAAAGGTATAGTGATTGATAGCCATGGGAATAAGAGTGATCAAATTGATATCGTTATTTTTGATCCACAGTACACACCAATGTTATTGATACAACAAGGCCACAAGTATATTCCAGCTGAAGCTGTTTATGCTGCCTTCGAATGTAAACCTACATTAAGTAAGGCTTATCTTGAATATGCTGGGAGTAAGGCAAAGTCAGTACGTGTGCTATCTAGAACAAGTGTTCCAGTAACAACAGTCTCAGGAGTCAAAGATGCTAAAGAGCCTTTTAATATAGTCTGCGGTATTCTAGCTGCTAATTGTGAATGGTCTGCTGGAGTATCAAGTAAATCTTTTGATGGGAATTTACCGATAGAAAAAGACTCAATATTAGATATTGGCTGTTCATTGGCCGGAGGGGCATATGTTCTTGATGCACAAACGATCAGGAAACATCAATCAGAGAATAACCTAATGTTTTTTCTATTTAGTTTATTAGGCAAACTTCAATCATTGGGCACTGTTGCTGCGATAGATTGGAATGCGTACGCAAATATTTTAAATGCTGAATAGAAAATAAAACCTTTGGGGGTCTAAAGTTGAAAGTAAATGAAATTGTTGAAGAGCTGATTGAAGAAGTTACAGCTTCTAATATAATTGCTAATTTGTATGACAATAAGCTTCAAAAGTGGTCACTTGTTATAATCGGGGTTTGTATCTTTATTGGTTTTGTTACTTTCTTTATTGACTCTAAAAGTATTGTGATCGGCGTTGTAATGATAATCTCACTTTTAATGGTCATAATTTTTGCAGTAAATAATACATTTCTTCAAATGAAGTATATGTTGGCTCCAGCTAAAGAGTATCTTAGTGAGTTGAGCTCCCGGATAAACCAAGAATCAATGCTTGTTCAAAGGTTAACTTCGTATGATTCATGGAGTTTGTGCAAAGCTAAACAGAGGCTCATTTTCGAGGCTGATAAACTTGAACACAGAATTGGTGCTCTTGTAGGAGCATTAAATAAACTAGGTCTGTTTCCTGCGTTAATCGCACTATATATCGCTATTGCAAAAGTATTTGGATCAACCAGTTTTACGGACATCCCATACTTATTGTTAGCATTTGTAGCAGGACTTTATTTAGCTGCTTTTTCAGCCGTTAATATAATTGGGCGATTAAGAGAGTATGCTTTCATTATTGAAATTGCAGAAGACTTAAGAAATCAAGTTGAAGATGTTGCTAAAGAGCATAAATAAGGTTAACTCTTTCAGGTGACTAATATTTACTGAAATTTTTAAGAGTTGATAGGCAATATTAATTATGCACATAAAAGTATAAACTTACAGTTAATTAGGCTGTAATGGCAGCCTGTGACCACAAAAACAAAGCGAAAGCCCATTTATAAAATTTAAAAAGACTTCTTAAGTAACGAATATGCTGTGGATGCTTCGGTACTTTTGGAGACTTTTAGTGCCCGAAGAAAAATCACAATATGAGAAAATACTTAAACGACAAGCTCGCCGTTTAGCTAATTTCACTGAATGCAAATTGAATCAGGCGCAAAGGACTATCGCGATAGATTTTTATGGGTACAAATCTTTAAAGGACTTAAAACTAAGTCTGGAGAATGGACTGGCAACCACGGACACAACTAAACTTCTTGAGTTTGATAAAAGCGCTGAATGCTTGATAAGTCTTCAACGCAGCTGGGAAAGAATTAATACCGCGTTTGATGAAGTGGATTACCTTACAAGCTTCGATCGCATAGATGTTATTGCCTGTATTCTTAATGTGCAGCCAGAAGAGTTTAAAAACCTAATTAACCCTGAGTAACTTTTTTGCGATTAGTATTCGATTAAAAATTACTATATCTATTTACAAGTAAAATGTCGTGATGAATAAATAAATGTATATTTTTATCTAGTTAATTGTTTAATATAGCGCAGAGGCTTACGGGAAGCCTGCGCCTACTTTTTATTACGGCGAAGTCGATGCACCCGAACAATTTGTAATATTAAAAGTGAATAAGCGTTTAGTAGGCCTTATTTATTTAAGGATTATTATGAATTGCTCTGTCTGTAATTTCACTAATGCGTCCAACATCATCAAAGACAAGTTCAAATATGTCTTTGAATGTGTGGACTTATATTTCTTACAAGATCTCCAAGAAACGGAAAGTGATCAACGTTTATATTCAAATTTTTATGATCTCGTGTGTTGCTTGAATATGTTTAACTTTTCTTATCGAAACGAATCGATTAAAGATATATCTGCTGATACAGGGGTTTGTTGCTCTTGCGTTATCGATGCGGTTGCTTCTTTGGAGGACTCTCCTGAGCAATGCAGACGTAAGATCATGTCTTATCATAAGTTCGAAACTGTTCCTATTCATCATTTTCCTTTGTCGTATTTAAAAATTAAAAGTAACTTGGATAATCTAAGAGTCAATGCGTTATTAGAAGCTTATGATTTTAACTGTTGCATTACCATGGAAGAGCTAATATCGGATACTGATATTAGTATTGAGCAATTTCATTTTTTGATGGGGAAGTATTTTAAAATTGATATGGAATTACTATACGAGTTACCTGAAGATGATTTCTTTTATGTATTGATTAATAAAATGCAGAATTCTGATTTAGGAAGTGACTATAGAGAAAAACGAGCATTGTTTTATCATTATGATGTTTGTCAGTCAGCAGGGGCTATTTGGTAATAGTTAGTAGAGAGGTCTTAAAAATAAAATATTATTTAGTGTAATGAGTTCGAGCTCAACAACCAATGATGTAGGTTTAAAGTTAAGCAAGGTAGGTATTGTCACATTTTCGATATATCATACCTAAAAATGACACTTAACTAGGGTATAATCCTGTGAATTGTAAATAGCATCTCATACCTTATTGGCGAAACATGTACGAAAATATCAAACTAAGACTTAATAATTTAAAAGACAACAAGGCTTTTGAGCTAACTGTTGTTGCTGTAATTATTATCTCCGCTTTAGAAATTGGCGCAAAAACATTCACTCTTCCGGATAGTGCTATTTCTGTAACTCATATTCTGGATATATTCATTACTTTATTTTTCTTATTTGAAATTACAGTTCGGTTCATTGCTGACGATGATAAGAAAAACTTCTTTAAAAAAGGATGGAATATCTTTGACACATTAGTTGTTGCAATCAGTTTAATACCTATTAATGATAGTGAGATGGCTCTTCTAGCACGGCTAGTTAGGGTTTTCCGAGTTCTGAGGATGGTATCTGTAGTACCTGAATTACGGGTTCTAATTAACTCACTATTAAAAGCATTACCTCAGCTTGGATACGTGATTCTTTTAATGTTCATTATTTTTTATATATATGCGGCTATCGGCAGCTTTATCTTCAACGAGATTAACCCGAAGCTATGGGGTGACATAGCTATATCGATGCTAACTTTATTTAGAATTATGACATTTGAAGATTGGACAGATATCCAATATGAAACGATGGAAGTTTATCCTATGTCCTGGATATTCTACTTGACCTTCATTTTCTTCACCGCATTTGCTTTTTTGAACATGGTTATTGGTATTGTTGTTAATGTTATGGAAGATGAGCATGCTAAAATGCGTCAAGAAACAGAAGAAGCTAATAACACACCGACAATTGAAGACTTACACAGAGAAATTCAAGAATTAAAACAGTTATTGAAAGATAAGATCCGTTAAGGTTCAATGCCTATTAAACGAAAGTGCCATCTTGATAAACGAATATAGTGTGGCCTTTCGCTATTAAGGAATAAATCTAGTATTGTGAGGCTCTTAAAATAAGTATTTATATTAGGCTCGTTACGCTATAAGGTCAGTATACCTAGTCAGCTGTCAACAAAAGTGTTTAAATATGCACTTTAATTATTAGCTGTTTGACTGTTTTTACAATCTAATTCTGGCCTGTCAACGTTGACAGTGTTAAACAGAGGTAGCAATTTGTATTTCAACTTTATAAGCTCTTTATTGATAGGCTTTCACTCACTCACTCACTGAAAGTCAACAAAGAATATGTTCTTATAACGTATCTGTTATGTATGAAACTATGACGGTCTTTCCGTTAAGTTGGATCTACTATTTGAGCTTTATCTTTTTAACAGCCTTTATCTTTTTAAACATGATGGTGGGTACTGTATTAGAAGTGATGGCACAAGAGCATGAAACACAACGTGCAGAGCTACATGGCGAAACCGGCGATGGCGGAGAACCAGCCAGTCGAGCACAAATTGAAAAGCTAGAGCAGGAATTAGCAGAAATAAAGGCGCTATTATTAAAAAAAGCTGACTAGGCAATTTAATTGTTTAGCGCAGCAGCTAGAGATATAAGTAGGGTAACTTGTATTTCTAGCTAACGCTTAAAATACCCCATCATCAAATTTGTTATACCTCACCGTGTTATATTTGTTTTTGATAATAATTATCGTTTGTATTCGCATTGTGTTTTGATATAATTGTTGCTTATAACTTCAATTGATTAATTAACTTTATGATTACTATAAAGAAAGACTCTGATAAAAGTACATTTACTTATTTCAAAACACGTACTTTTTCAGCCATAGCACTAACCCTTATCACTTCTGTGGTAATGATCCCTGGTTTATCAACCTATTTACCTTTTCATCAAAATGACGCTATCGGTCTACCCACTTTATTGTTTCCATTTATTTGGACTGGCTTATTTATTTATAGCTATATGGCTAGCTCGGTAAAACAAGTTTATTTTGTGATGACCACATTGATTGTGGTGCATGTTGCTTGTTCTTATTTCGCGATAGTTGGTTAATTATTAATTGAGAGCATTATGAAAAGTTTAACAATAAAGAAATTATATAAACTGCATTCTTGGGTAGGTATTATCACTGGGATATTGCTATTTATTATCGCTTTTACCGGCGCTGTTGCGGTATTTGCTAGGCCTGAAATAAAAATTTGGGCCACAGAAGAATTAAGAGCACCTGTTAATATATCTGCTCAGCAATATGGTGAAACGATTGCTAAATACGCTGACAAAGTAGGCCCAGAGTACCTTGAAGAGGTGCATGTTCGCATTCCAGGTGTACGCTCTTCAAAGTATTTAAGAGTTATCTATGAAGGGCACTTTACTGACGATTCAGACAAAGAAGAGCATAAAGGCATTGTCTATGCCATGGACCCCAATACGCTAGAAGTCAAACTACAATCTGACATGGAAACTTTTTTTAATTCTGGCAAGTATGATATTGCTTCATTTTTGGCTAAATTCCATGCCGACCTTCATTTAGGCAGACCTGTAGGCTTAATTCTTACTGGTTTATTAGGATTGACCTTAATGGTTTCAATCATTACGGGTATCTTTATTCATCGAAAAATACTAGCGCAACTTTTTACTTTTAGAATAAGGAAGAGTTTTTCACTGGCATTGAATGATGGTCATAAAGTGATGAGTATTTGGGGGGTATTGTTCCATTCTATGATAGCTTTTACTGGTGCTTTCCTTGGGCTTGCCACTGTTGTTTTAGTGCCTGCTGCAGCTTATGTGAGCTTTAATGGCGATCAAGAAAAGTTAATTGAAACCTTTACCGCAATAAAACCACCTATTATGGCGCATGTAGAACAACCGACCAAGCTAGAAGAAATTTTAGAAAAAAGCTTTAGCAGCCGCCCCGATTTGACCTTTAGCGACATTACTATTATGGGTTATAACGACCAAAATTCCTTAGTGTATGTTCAGGGCGCAGGATCAGACCAGCTTGGTGGGGAGACCTTAGTGTATAAGGGAGCTACTGCTGAGTATATTCGAACTCAAGCAAACTTTGGCCGACTTGAAGGGGTAACAGGTAAAATATTAGATGCAATGTTTCCGCTTCACTTTGGTAATTTTGCTGGCGTATTTATCAAAACTATTTGGGCTGTTTTAGGACTTGCCACTGCTCTGTTGCCTATTACGGGTTTAATGTTATGGATTGAGCGAGGACTTAACGCTAAAAACCCAGCCCATAGCAAGAACACTTATACCAATGTAAATAAAATTTTGCTTGGCTCTTGTGGTGGTATTGTTCTGGCAACTGCATTGTTATTCCCAACTCAATTGCTGCTCAATAAATTTGTCGCTGACATGCATCATACCAGTATTATATTTAATGTCTTTTTTATCAGCTGGTTAGCTGCATGTTTAACACCTTTTATCTTAAGTATAAAACAAGCGACAAAATGGTTAACGTTAACCATTGCATGTTTATTGTTAGTAACTATGCCTATGAATATAGTGCTAACAGGTAGCCACCTATTTAATGTCTTCTCTACTCAACACTTTGTTTCAGTAGGTGTTGATTTGGTTGTCTTTACCTTAGGAGCATTAATTATAATGATTTATTATAAAACCTCTGCAAGTTTGGTATCCAAACCAGTCGAAAAAACTGAGCAAATATTTGTTAGAGAAGGGGCATAAAATGATTATATTGTTAGCATGTTGTTTAGGTTTTATTGCTATATTTTTGATGAAGCAAAATGGAAGCTTTACTCAACAACCGATTTATAAGGTGATGTCATTAGTTTGTCACTTAGCTTCGGTTATTGCTTTTATGAATGTATACGGTACCGCAAGAGGTATATTTATTTACTTAGGTGTAATTGCATTAATCGGTATTATTTATACTTTATCAAGCCAAAATATTCGTGAAAATAAGGCTGATTAAACTTATTACGTTTGCTTAAATCGCGTTAAAATACTATCTAGGTGATTGGCAAAAGCTTGTCGATCACTTTGACTTAAGGCAGCAGGGCCTCCTGTTTGAACGCCACTAGCACGCATGGTATCCATAAAATCTCGAATATTAAGACGAGATTTTATATTTTCTTTGGTAAAGAGCTCTCCACGCGGGCTTAATGCCAGAGCTGACTTACCGATAACTTCATCTGCTAATGGAATATCGGAAGTGATCACCAAATCGCCTTTATTTATGCGTTTAACAATTTCATCATCTGCGACATCAAACCCTGAGGTGACTTGCATAAAGCTTATGGTTTTTGAAGGCGGTGTACGAATAGGATGATTCGCGACTAAAGTTGTTTGGATTTTAGTACGCTCAGCAGCCTTAAATAGAATTTCTTTGATCACCACTGGGCAGGCGTCGGCATCGACCCAAATTTTCATATTTATCTCGGTTATGTTGCTTTCAACTAAGCTATGATAACCTAATCAAGTTGTTATTATCATAAAGCACGTTAATTTAAGCAGAATTATTTTGTCTACCACTAGCATTAATCCTCATTACCAACAAATATGGCAAACTGTACAGCTAATACCTCAAGGGAAAGTGGCAAGTTATGGTCAAATTGCTGATTTAGCAGGTCTACCTGGTAAAGCCCGTTTAGTCGGGAAGTCATTAGGAAAAGTACCCCGTTCAGGTTTTAATGGCCAAGCGGTTCCTTGGTTTAGGGTAATTAATTCTCAAGGTAAAATTTCATTTCCTCAAGGTAGTGAGTATTTTGAAAAGCAGAAACAGCATTTGCAAGACGAGCAAGTGGTGGTTATTGGTGCCAAGATTAAACTCAAAGACTTTCAATGGCAGCCAGATTTAAGTGAAATTCTCTTTGCCTTAGCGTTTTAATCCCATTATAGACTTCACTAGTAGTCAACTTCTAATCCTCCTAGCTTACACCCCTCGTCATTAAAGCGATGACATTGAAATTCAATAAAAATTTCCATTTTTAAAAATCTTTACTATGCTTATTTTGTGAGCAGTATATTTAAAATAATAAGGTAAAAATAATACATGGTAAGTTCGCGGTCTGCCATTTTTCAGTAATCGATTCATCAAAATAATCCTAATAGTTTGTGCCAAGCTATATCTCGTATGGCTTTTAAAATAATAACAACATAGGAATTGGGGGCGTTGTGGAATTAATCCGTCAAATTAATGAGATTTGGCCCATTGCGGCATATTTTATCATTTTAGTCGCTATGCTGATCGTTATGATGTTGCTGTCCTATGTGCTAGGACCCAAAACCAAATCAGCAGCTAAAAACACCCCTTATGAATCTGGTGTTGTATCAGTTGATCATAATCAAACCCGTTTTGGTAACCACTTCTTTTTATACGCTATATTTTTTGTCATTTTTGATCTAGAAACTATTTTTCTTTTCGCATGGGTCATCGCTTTTGATGAAGTAGGTTGGCTTGGTTTTATTGAGGCTAGCATCTTTATTTTTGTGTTACTGGCAGCCCTCGTTTATCTGATCAGAATTGGCGCATTAGAATTGAAACATCGTCATCAAGAACATCGTTCCCAACAACTCAATTTAGATCATAAGGGGCATTCTTAATGGAGTGGTCATTAACAAAAGCCAAGCTTGATGAAGAAATGCTGCAAGCAAAAGGAATTAGTGAAGAAGAGTTACAGCGCAGTGTTTTTATGGCAAAGCTAGATGATATGGTTAATTGGGGCAGAAAAAACTCTATTTGGCCATTTAATTTTGGCTTGAGTTGTTGTTATGTCGAGATGGCGACCAGCTTTACTTCACGTCATGATATCGCGCGCTTTGGCGCTGAAGTTATTCGGGCGACCCCCAGACAAGCTGATTTGATGGTTATTTCCGGTACTTGCTTTCGTAAAATGGCGCCGGTTATTCAGCATTTATACGAACAACTTTTAGAGCCTAGGTGGATCATATCTATGGGCTCATGTGCAAATTCCGGTGGTATGTATGACATATATTCAGTCGTTCAGGGAGTGGATAAATTTATTCCTGTCGATGTTTATGTTCCTGGTTGCCCACCTCGTCCAGAAGCTTTATTAGAAGGATTGCTGCTTTTGCAGCAGCAAATACAACATCAACCACGTCCCTTAAGCTGGGTTGTAGGTGAACAATCTGTTTCACAAATTAGTAAACCTTCATTGCGTGATATTAAGCATGAACATCGTATACAAGTCACCAACCTCGACACACCAGACAATTGTTAGGTGAGGGCAACATGATGGCGACTAATATGAAAAATAAAATGGATTTCTCTGTCAGTAAGGACTGGCAGCAGAGCAGTACCATTAGTCTATACGATGAAATTATTGCAATTGTACCTGGTGCTAAGTTATTAGCTGTGACTGCGATTGAAAACATCGTGGATGATATTCCCAGTTTTTGGCTAGATAAAAATAAACTTTGCTCTGTGATGCATGCTTTAAAGCATGAATTATCTAAGCCTTTTGATATGTGCTTTGATATCACTGCTATTGATGAAACCCAGCGTCAACACAAAGCTAATCACCTTAGCGATTTTACTGTCAGTTATCATTTAAGGTCCCACAGTAGAAATCAAGATCTACGTATTAAGGTTGCTGTAAGCAGTCAGGAGAAGTCATTAGATAGTGTCACCAGTACTTGGAAAAATGCCAATTGGTATGAGCGAGAAATTTGGGACATGTTTGGTGTTGAATTTATTGGCCATCCATACCTTTGTCGAATTTTAATGCCAAAAACTTGGCAAGGGCACCCGCTATTAAAAACACATCCTGCCCGCGCGACCGAGATGGCACCATTTACCCTGCCACCTGATGAGCAAGAGAAGGAGCAGCAAGCATTAAAATTTAGCCCAGAAGCATGGGGCATGAAAAGACAAAATAAACATAATGATTTTATGTTTTTAAATTTGGGCCCCAATCACCCTAGTGTCCATGGCGCTTTTCGTATTGTCTTGCAAATGGATGGGGAAGAAATTGTCGATTGCGTACCTGATATTGGTTACCACCATCGCGGTGCTGAAAAAATGGGGGAGCGTCAATCTTGGCATAGCTATATTCCTTATACCGACCGAATAGATTATTTGGGCGGCGTAATGAATAACTTTCCCTATGTAATGGCAGTAGAGAAACTGGCTTGTATTACCGTGCCAGATAGAGCGAAAGTGATTCGAATTATGACGGCGGAAATGTTCCGTATTCTATCGCATTTATTATTCTACGGTACCTTTGCTCAAGATATTGGCGCCTTGTCACCTATTTTTTATATGTTCATCGATCGTGAAAAATTGTTTGCCATAATCGAAGCATTTACTGGCGCTAGAATGCATCCAAGTTGGTTTCGTATTGGTGGTGTTGCTCAAGACTTACCACAAGGTTGGGAAAAGTTAGTTCGGGATTACGTAAATTACTTACCTAAGCGCTTAGATGAATATGAAAAAATGGTGATGCAAAATGCGCTACTTAAAAAGCGCACCGTTGATATTGGCGCATACACTAGCAAAGAAGCATTGGAATGGGGAGTTACAGGCCCAGGTTTGAGAGCAACTGGTTACTCTTGGGATATGCGCAAACAGCGCCCTTATAGTGGCTATGATCAGTTTGATTTTGAAGTGCCTCTTGGTCATAAAGGGGATTGTTACGATCGATGTCGCGTACGTGTTGAAGAAATGCGTCAGAGTATTCGTATCATTGAACAGTGCTTAAATAATATGCCTGAGGGACCATATAAGGCTGAGCACCCACAAACGACGCCTCCAGATAAATCCAAAACAATGCAAGATATAGATACCTTGATCCCTCATTTTGTCAATGTGACTTGGGGCCCAGTTATTCCTGCTGGTGAAGTGTCCATGTTTGTTGAAGCCACTAAAGGCATCATGGGGTATCACTTAGTTAGTGATGGTAACACCATGAGTTATAGAACACGGGTAAGAACGCCAAGTTTTGCGCATTTACAAATGCTGCCGTTAATTTCCAAAGGGCAAATGGTAGCAGACTTAATTGCGACCTTAGGCAGCATCGATTATGTCATGGCGGATGTAGATAGGTAATAGTTAGATGGGAATTTATTCGCATTAAGAACAGAAGATAGGTACTTATGCAAAATAACAACAATGACGTTAGCTTACAGCAAGTAATACCTAGCCAAATGTTAGGGGATGACGATGTAAATTTTCGTCAATACCTTAGCTCGGATGAAATTTCAGCGATAGAGCATGAAGTGACTATTATGCAGAGCAGAGAGGCAGCAGGAATAGAGGCGCTGAAAGTCGTACAGCAACGTAGAGGCTGGATAAGTGATGATAGCTTGATTGCGATAGCGCAATGCTTAAATATTTCTAGTGCTCAATTAGAAGGTGTCGCGACTTTCTATAACCTTATTTACCGGCAAGAAGTTGGTCAAAACGTGATTCATTTATGCGATAGCATTAGTTGTCATTTAACTGGCTACAACGAGATTATTAATACCATAAAAAAACACTTAGGTATTGATTATGGACAAACGACTGAAGGAGGGGAGTTTACTTTATTGTCAAATGCTTGCTTAGGAAATTGCGACAAGTCTCCTGCCATGATGATTAATCAACAGCACTATCATTCTTTAACGCCTGAGTCTGTGGTCGCAATTCTTAACGAATTAAGTCAAAACGGGGAGCTGCCTCATGAGTGACTTAAACTGGCTTGAGTCTGCGTTATTAAATGCCTTAACTAAACCATTAACACACTTGGTTAACCTTGAGGAGCCACTTGGCTTCAACGGTTATATAAAAGCCGGAGGCTATCAAGGGGCCAAGAAAGCCGTCACTGAGTTAACGCCAAAAAGTGTGCTGGCATTAGTTTCTGACTCTGGGCTGAAAGGGCGTGGCGGGGCAGGATTTCCCACAGGAATGAAATGGAGCTGTGTACCAGCGCTACAAGAAAAGCCTACACCAAGTTTTAATAGCGAGAGCAACAGTTATTTGATTTGTAATGCAGATGAAATGGAGCCGGGAACTTTCAAAGATAGACATTTACTTGAAGGAGTACCTCACCAACTCATTGAAGCAATGATTATTGCCAGTTATACCATCAGTGCTAATAAAGCCTTTATCTTTTTAAGAGGAGAATATCATTTAGCAGCTCAGCGATTACAAAAAGCGATTGATGAGGCTTATGAAAATAATTGGCTTGGCGAAAAAATACAGGGAACAAATTACCAATTGGATTTGTACTTACACACTAGTGCAGGACGTTATATTTGTGGTGAAGAAACTGCGCTGATTAATGCTCTTGAAGGTAAGCGAGCGAATCCTAGAGCGAAGCCGCCTTTTCCACAAATCAGTGGCTTATTTGGAAAACCAACCGTGGTGAATAATGTCGAAACTCTCAGTAATTTACCGCATATTTTAAAGCATGGCAGCGAATGGTTTAAAGGCTTATCACCCAATAGTGATGCCGGCACAAAAATGTATGCTGCCTGCGGGCAGGTTAAGAACCCTGGTTTATGGGAGCTTCCTATGGGAGTCACCATTCGTGAGCTATTGTATGACTATGCTGGAGGTATGCAAGATGGTTTGCAATTAAAAGGCTTATTGCCAGGTGGCGCATCAACGGATTTTTTAACCCCTGAGCACCTTGATACTCCAATGGACTTTGACTCTATCGCCAAAGCAGGAAGTCGGCTGGGTACAGGTGGTCTTATTGTGATGGGGGATAAGCATTGTCCTGTAGCGATGGTATTAAACTTATTAAGTTTTTTTGCCCAAGAGTCATGTGGTTGGTGTACGCCTTGTCGTGATGGTACGTCATGGGCGGTGGAAATTTTAACAAGAATCGAATGTGGTCAAGGTACTCAGCAAGATTTACAGCAATTAGAAGAGTTATGCGATTTTATGTGGTTAGGGAAAACGCACTGTGCCTTGGCACCAGGAGCTGTTGAGCCACTAAAAAGTGCCATGCGATATTTTAAAGATGACTTTGAGCAACACATTTCTCAAGGTTGCTGTACTTATAAAGACGTGGGTGAAGATAAGTTAAAGAGGGCTGCTAATGAGTGATAATGAAGTAAAACAAGTCACCATTTTTATTGATGATGTGCCCTTTAAAGTGTCAGTAGATAACAATTTGTTAGCGGGTGTTTTGTCAAACAACCTTAACTTACCCTATTTCTGTTGGCACCCATCATTGGGCTCAGTGGGAGCGTGTAGACAATGCGCTGTTACTCAATATCAAGATGAAAACGATACTCGTGGCCGCATGATTATGTCTTGTATGACGCCTGTAGTTGATGGCATGCGTATTGGACTATCAGATCCTGCATCAGCTAAGTTTAGGGAGCAGGTTATTGCCGCCATGATGACCAACCATCCTCATGATTGCCCAGTGTGTGCAGAAGGTGGGGAATGTCATTTACAAGATATGACAGTGATGACTGGCCATACAAGCCGAGGCTACTGCGGAGAAAAGCGAACCTTTACCAATCAATATTTAGGTGAGTTAGTTGGTCATGAAATGAATCGCTGTATAACTTGCTATCGCTGTGTTCGCTTTTATAAAGACTATGCTGGCGGGGAAGATTTCGACGTATTTGGTAGTAAAAACCAAGTGTATTTTGGTCGACAAAAAGATGGTGCTTTAGAAAGCTCGTTAGCGGGTAATTTGGTGGAGGTTTGTCCAACAGGTGTCTTTACCAATAAATTATTTTCGGCTCATTATAGTAGAAAATGGGATTTACAATCATCTCCCTCCATTTGTGCTCATTGCTCTGTAGGTTGCAACACAAGTATTGGTGAACGTTACGGCTCAGTGAGACGAGTGGTAAATAGATATAATCATGATCTTAATGGATACTTCCTTTGTGATCGAGGCCGATATGGCATTGGTTTTGTAAACGCCACTAAAAGAGTACGTTCAATTAAAGGTTTAACAACGAAGGTTGGTGAGCCGACAGTTGGCGTATTTAATGAAAAGTCGTTTACTAAGATGCTTGAGAAACACAAAGGAGAGTGCTTTATTGGCATTGGCTCTGCACGAGCTTCATTTGAGGGAAATAGATTATTAAAGTATTTAGTGGGTAGAGATAACTTTTCACTAGGCTATACCAATGCCGAAATGCAACTTGCACTAAAACATAAGCAGCTATTAGCACAATATCCACAGCAAAGTTTAGCGGGAATGGAAAATTTAAGTCGTCGTGGGCATGGAGAAACACCGCACGATCTTGTGGTTATTATTGGTGAAAGCCTTGAGGAAACCGCACCTCGTTTAGCTTTGAGTATTAAACAGGTTTTAAGAAATGCTGCTTTAGATAAAGCGGACACCATAGGCGTTAAACATTGGCAGGATGCAGCAGTACGTACCTTTGCGGGTGACACCTCAACACCATTATTTTCATTGCAGGCACAAGCAACAAGTTTTGATAAGTTAGCTAAAGGCGCTTTAGTTTTATCACCTGAAAACATTACTGAAATGGTGAATCGCCTCACGAAAATGCTTCAAGATGATTTTGATAATGAAATAGTCGTGCCCTTAAATAAAGAAGTGAAACAAGACATAACGCCTAATGAGCAAAATGGAAAAAATGAACAACAGAAGTCTAACTCGCTGGGGAAGAATACCGATGAATTTTTATTGTTATTAGCTAGAGCGTTATCACAGGCTAGTGCGCCGTTAATCGTAGCTGGTTTAAGTTTAAAGAGTGCTGAATTATTAAGTGCTATAGAAAGCTTGATGGCATGTTTAAGTCAAAAATCACATCATATCTCTCCAGAATTAACATTAGTCGCACCTGAATGTAATAGCGTTGGTAATTTACACTTTCTCACTGAGCATTCATTATCTATTGAACAAGTGATTCATCGTTTGAAAAGTGAGCACCACTCGCCGAATCAAGAACACCGTGGTAATAAAGGCATCAGCTTACTAGTTCTTGAGCAAGATTTAGTACAAATAGCGAGTCAACAAATACAAGAATTGCGTAATCACTGTAACAATATAATCGTGCTTGATCATAGTGAAAGCCAGTTAACAGCGTTGGCTGATATTGTCTTACCTGTGGCAACAGTTAGTGAAAGTGGCGGCCATTTTGTTAATTACCAAGGACGTCTGCAAGTGTTTCACCCGGTGAATATTCCTGTAAAACCCATTATGGAAAATTGGCAGTATCTGGTTTTAATAGCGAAGACCCTTTTCGCTCATGATGAAATTAACTTTAGTAGTTTACATAATCTTCATAGTTTCTTTGCTAAGCATGGTGAGCCTTGGGCTCTGCAAGTGCTTACTTGTGAAAGGAATAATGAAAGTAAGCAACGTATTGCTAGACAAACTCATCGAGCTAGTGGCCGTACTGCCATGATGGCAAACCAATCGGTACACGAGGTAAAAACTTATTTAGACAACAGTAAAAGTGATGATGATACTTTTAGTTATTCAATGGAAGGCACTGGCGCAGAAGGAACACAAGCCATGCCATTCACTTGGGCTCCCGCTTGGAACTCTAATCAATCAATTTTGCAACACCAACAAATAGTTAATGGTGAATTAAAATATAAGCAAAAAGAAAGTCTACTTAATTTAAGTGTTTCAGCATATTTTGATGAAAGTGACAATGTGTCTCTCAAGTCGAAGTTAGAACAGCTTTGGCCACTCACAAGTGCACAAGCATCAACGGATATTCAGCTCGTACTCATTCAAAACTTGCCTTGGTTTTTAATTGAAACGCAAAGTAAGGCTTTACCTGAATTTAGTTTAATGTTTGCTGGCAACAACATCGTCATCTCGGCTGAATTAGCCAGTCATTGCAGTGTTATGAGCGGTGATATTGTCAAGTTAGCTTTAGAACAAGGATGTTATTTCGCTCAAGTAAAACTCGATGAAAACTTGCCCGATAATCTATTACAAGTATGTATTTATGAATTGGATATGGCGGTGAATAATTGTGTTGTTGAATTATCACAAATCACTAAAGCTAGCCAAATCGAAATAGAAGATTTCTCTCAAAATGAAATATCGCGCAGGGAAAGAGCGAATAAAGAGAAAACGGACATTTTAACTAGGCTAAAAAGCCAAGATCAAACGATACCAATCTCCTTTTTCAATAGTGAAGGATAGCTAGATGCTTGATATTTTCTTTAAACTTCTGGAAATCACGGTGATTATTGCCTTATTGATCCCTATTGCAGCCATGCTGGTGTGGGTGGAGAGAAGAATGATCGGTATTTGGCAAGATAGGTTAGGACCAAATCGTGTTGGCCCTTTTGGTATTTTGCAATCCGTAGCGGACCTGTTAAAAATACTAGGGAAAGAAGACTGGGTGCCACCTTTTAGTGACCGTTCAGTATTTATTCTTGCACCTGTTATTGGTGCTGTCTGCGTTTTAATGAGCTTTGCTGTCATGCCGTTCTCTCCTACCATTGGTGTTTCAGACTTAAATATCGGCTTACTGTTTTTCTTGGCTATGGCTTCTTTAGCTGTTTATAGCGTTGTGTTAGCGGGGTGGGCTTCAAACTCTAAATATGCCTTATTAGGAGGAATGCGTGCTGCGGCGCAAACGGTGAGTTATGAAGTCTTTATGGGGCTTTCAGTGATGGGGGTTGTTTTACTTACGGGCACCTTTAATTTAAGAGAAATAGTACTGGCACAAGAAAGTGGCTGGCTTATTCAAACACAGTTTATTGGCTTTTTTATCTTTTTAATTGCAGGAATAGCGGAAAGTCATCGACTTCCATTTGATTTACCTGAGGCCGAAACTGAGCTTACTGCAGGCTTTCATACCGAGTATTCAGGGTTAAAGTTTGCTTTATTCTTCTTAGGAGAATACTTAGGAGTAACGTTAATTTCATCTATGTCTGTGGTGCTGTTTTTTGGTGGTTGGCTAATGCCTGAGCCTTTAAATACTTGGTTACCACCATTGATGTGGTTTATTTTAAAAGTGTTCTTTTTTGTGCTGTTTTTTATTTTACTACGCACTTCATTGCCAAGGCCTCGTTTTGATCAACTGCTAAGTTTCGGTTGGAAGTACATGTTGCCATTAGCACTATTTAATTTGTTAGTGACAGGTGCATTGAAATTAACAGGGGGAGTTTATGGGTAAAGCAAACTCAACAATGGGTACATTTAAATCAGCCTTTGACATGGTGTTTAGTCAGTTAAGAACCATGGGATTAGTACTTAAACATACCTTCACGAAAGCCGATACGGTGGAATACCCTGAGCATAAACCTTATTTGGCACCAAGATATCGAGGTCGGATTGTACTAACCCGTGACCCTGACGGTGAAGAGCGCTGCGTGGGGTGTAATTTATGTGCAGCAGCGTGTCCTGTGGATTGTATCGCCTTGCAACAAACAATTGATGATGATGGTCGTAAACGTGCCGATTTTTTCCGTATTAATTTTTCACGTTGTATTCTATGTGGTTTTTGTGAGGAAGCTTGTCCTACTTACGCTATTCAGTTAACACCGGATGTCGAGTTAGCTGAATATGATCGACAAAATTTAGTATATGAAAAAGAACATTTATTGATTAAAGGTGTTGGTAAGTATCCTGATTACAGCTTTTATCGCCACAGTGGTATTGAAGTTGACATTAAAGGTGAACGCAAGAGTAAAGGTCAAGCAGCTCATGAAAAGCCGCCGGTCGATATTAAGGGGTTAATGCCATGATTTTATCACCACTACAATGGATGTTTTACTTAGCGGCATTGCTAGCTATTGTCGCTAGCTTAAAAGTTATCACTGGAAAAAACACTGTTCATTCATTACTTTATTTAGTTGTTTCTTTATTAGCGGTCGCGGTTTGCTTTTATTTAATGGGAGCCCCTTTTGCTGCAGGCTTAGAGGTTATTGTTTATGCTGGAGCCATTTTAGTCCTGTTTGTTTTTGCCATCATGATGTTTGGGTTAGGTGAAGATGAAACTCAACATGCACCTCAAGTGACTTCTTTAAATATTTGGCTTGGTCCCTCAGCTATTGCCATTATTTTACTTATCCAGTTAATTTTCGTGATTGATCATGGCGGCTTACAAACTAAATTAACGGCTAATGTCATCAGTGCAAAGCAGGTTGGTATTTTATTGTATGGACCGTATTTATTAGCGGTAGAAATTGCTTCTTTTTTATTGTTGGCAGGATTAATCGCGGGTTATCACTTTGCTAAACCTGAAGGGCAAGATGAGCATTTGCGACTACTGCAATCGAATCATGAAAGGGAGAGTAATAAATGAGTGCTATCCCCTTAAGTCACATTTTAATATTAGCGAGTATTCTTTTTACCATAGGTTTTGTGGGGGTGATTGTTCGTAAAAATACCCTGTTTATGTTGATGAGTTTAGAGGTGATGCTAAATGCTGTTGGTGTGGCTTTTATTGGCGCAGGCAGTGCTTGGCAACAAGCTGATGGACAAGTGATGTTTATATTGATTTTAACGCTTGCTGCGGCAGAAGTGGCGGTTGGATTAGCGCTACTCATTCAAATGCAAAGACGGTTTAAGTCTCTTGATATTGATTTACTTAGTAAGTTGAAGGGGTAGAAAATGTCTGAATCTACGACGACCACCTTACTGTCTTTATTGCCTTTTTATCCGTTAGTGAGTTTTTTAATACTTATTATCTTTGCTAAACGCTTGTCATGGCAGTTAGCCGCTAGCATTAGCGTGGGTGCTATGATGTTAAGCACCTTGTCTAGTTTTATCATTATCCAAGATGTTACCTATGATGCTCCGGTGATCACTGCGCATTTATGGACATGGTTTACCTTATTAAACAACGAAAATATCAATATTAGTTTTTATCTTGATGGTCTAGCTGCTGTGATGATTTGTGTTGTTTCGGGCATTGGCTTGCTTATCCATGTTTTTGCTGCTGCTTACATGAAAAGTGATGAAAACTTCACACGATTCATGGCTTATATGAATCTATTTATTGTCGCAATGTTAATTCTAGTATTAGCCGATAATTTAGTCTTGCTTTATTTGGGGTGGGAAGGTGTTGGTTTATGTAGCTTTTTACTTATCGGCTTTTGGTATCAGGAAAGAGAAAACGTCTTAGCTGCCAGAAAAGCTTTCATCGTGACTCGTATTGGAGACACCGCTCTGGCAATTGGCTTATTTATGATTTTTAAAGAAGTCGGCAGCTTGACGATTACAGATGTAAATTATAATGCCAGAGTATTATGGATTGCCGGTGACTCAGCACCTTATTGGATAGCGTTATTATTATTAGGGGGAGCGGTTGGCAAGTCAGCACAGTTACCGCTACAAACTTGGTTGCCGGATGCTATGGCCGGGCCTACGCCCGTCAGCGCATTAATTCACGCGGCTACCATGGTAACTGCGGGTGTCTATTTAATTGCCCGGATGAATGGCATATTTTTATTAGCACCAGAGGTGATGAATTATGTCGCTTGGATAGGCGCATTAACCTTATTGTTAGCAGGCTTTGCAGCATTAGCACAAAGTGATATTAAACGGGTTTTAGCTTATTCAACGATGAGCCAAATAGGTTATATGATGCTGTCTCTAGGCGCGGGTGCCTTTTCTGCGGGGGTTTTTCACTTAATGACCCATGCTTTTTTTAAAGCATTATTATTTTTAACTGCTGGCGCCATTATCTTAGCCTTACATCATCAACAAAACCTTTTTAAAATGGGGGGCTTGTTAAAGAAATTACCTTTTGAGTCGGCATTATTTTCAATAGGGTTGATTTGCTTAATGGCATTACCTGGCAGCTCAGGTTTTTTCTCTAAAGAAGCGATCATTGCTCAGCTTTATTCATCAAATACTGCGGGGCCGTTGTTGTGGGGTTGCGCAATTATTGGCGCGTTTATAACGAGTGTATATAGTTGCCGATTATTCTTTTTGGCATTTTTAGGGAATAGCCGTTTTTCAACCAGTCTGCAGCCATCTACTAGTAAGCTATTAAAATTATCTCTTATCGTATTAGCCATATTGTCCATTGTTGGCGGTGCTTTCTCGACTAGTTTAGAAACAAGTTTAGCACCTGTGTTTGCACTGGCGCCAAAAATTGAATTGCTGAACGAACCCGCATGGTTGCATAGTGTTGCTATAGCAACGCCTTTTTTGGGGATCCTTTTTTCTTGGTTCTATTTTAGTCATTATCGCGTTGATCATCAGCTTACTCTTCATGAAAACTCTAATTCTATAGCTAAATTCTGCCGCTCAGGGCTCGGTTTTGACTTTTTTTATCGTTGGCTTTTAGTTAACCCATATTGTGCTTTAGCTAAATTAAACCGCCGCGATGTTTTTGATCAACTCATAATGCTCAACGCTTGGTATGTTTCACTGTGGCGAGATGTTTTGGTAAGTAGTCAGCATGGAAAAATACGTTGGTATGCCGGTGCTATCGGTATGGCCACGTTGTTTTTCTTATTAATGCTAGTGTTTGCAGACTTTTCTGTGGAGGCAAAGCAATGAATATTACGTTAATCATGTGTTCATTAGTTTTTGCTGGGGCACTTGCTTGTTTTTTTGAAGGCATAAAACCTAAAAGTGCTCGATATGTTTCATTAGTATCAGTGTTATTAATCACTTTATTTTTTGTCTACTCAATCATTAGTAGTGACTCCAGTATTAATTTTAATCAATTATATGTATTAGAACGTATTAGCTGGATTGAAAGCTTTAACATTGAATACGCTTTAGCGGTAGATAATTTAAGCCTTGTATTAGTGTCGTTGACACTATTTTTAACCCTTATTTGTATTTTAGTCTCTTGGCAAGAAATTAAAGAAAAGGCGGGCTTTTATTATTTCAACCTATTAATTTCAATTGCCGGGATTGTTGGCGTTTTTACTGCTATTGATATGTTTTTGTTTTTCTTTTTTTGGGAAGTTATGTTGTTACCTATGACAGCATTAATTGCTATTTGGGGGCATGAAAATAGGCATTTTGCAGCGATTAAATTTTTCATTTTTACACAGGTGAGTAGTTTATTAATGTTGGTGGCTATCATCGCTATGGCTGCTATTCATAAAGAACAAATAGGGCAGTGGAGTTTCTTTTATCAAGATTGGTTAATGCTTGCGCTGCCGTTATCGTTAACTCAGTATTTAATGCTAGGCTTCTTCATTGCTTTTGCTGTTAAGCTGCCTAGTGTGCCGGTTCATTCTTGGTTACCAGATGCTCATACTCAAGCGCCAACGGCGGGCAGTGTTTTATTGGCAGGTGTACTATTAAAAACCGGTGCCTATGGCCTGATTCGCTTTGTTATTCAGCTTTTCCCAGAGGCAAGCATAAACTTTGCGCCTATTGCAGCAACATTAGGTGTCGTGAGTATCTTATATGGCGCTAAAATGGCGTTTGCGCAGCAAGATTTCAAACGTTTAGTTGCTTATAGTAGTATCAGTCACATGGGATTCGTGATGCTGGCGTTATTCTCTTTTAATGCTCTTGCTTACCAAGGGGCAATATTTACCCTCGTCGCTCACGGTTTAAGCAGTGCCGCACTCTTTTCATTGGCTGGCATGATTTATAGCCGTATCCATTCTAGGAACTTAGTCGATATGGGCGGTTTCTGGTTAAGTGCGCCACGTATGGGTGGTTTTGCTTTGGCTTTTGCTGCTGCCGCTTTTGGTTTACCTGGTTTAGCTAATTTTGTTGCTGAGTTTTTATCTTTAGTAGGAGCTTTTCAGGTCTACCCTGTATTAACTATATGTGCTGCTTTGGGTCTTATTGGCTCAGCCATTTATGGCATGGTGTTATTTCAAAATAGCTTTCAGGGCAGTTTAGGCTCTCGTAAAAAGGATAGTTTTACTGAGTTGTCAATTAGAGAGCTTGTTGTGTGCACTTCATTAACATTTTTACTGATTGTACTTGGCTTCTTCCCAAGTTTAGTTCTTGATTTATTTCAAGAAAATCAGCTTGTGCTTGTGGTAGATGAGTTATCAGGAGTTCAGTCATGACAGTTACTATGATTTATCATTTACTACCATTATTGATCCTAGCATTTGGTATTGTGTTATCACTAATGTTGGTGGCTTGGCGTCGCTCTCAAAAACTTATTCTAATTTTTACTCTGGCAATTTTTTTATGCACACTGATCGCAAGTATTTTATTACCAATAACAATTGGAGATAGTGTTCAGGTAACACCGTTATTAAAAGTTGATAGTTATGGAAGCTTTGCTTTTATTTTGGTGTTGATAGCGAGCATCTCAGTAAGTTTGTTAAGCTCAAAATGGCTTGCCAGTAGTTTAGAAGAGTACGATGAATATTTTATTTTAATTCAATTGGTTGCATTAGGTGCAGGTATTTTGGTGATGAGTGATCATTACGCGGCATTATTTTTAGGCTTTGAATTATTGAGCATAGCGCTCGTTGGGTTAGTCGGTTATGGGAAAAACTGTCAGTTCAGTGTCGAAACTTCATTTAAGTACTTAATTTTAAGTGCCTGTGCCTCGAGCTTTATGTTACTGGGAATTGCCTTTATTTATAGTCAAACGGGATCGTTAAGGTTTGAATCTCTTAATTTAAAATCTGGTTATGAGCTGTTTTATCAAGCCGGCATGCTGTTATTTTTAGTGGGCGTGGCTTTTAAATTATCGCTAGCACCATTTCATTTTTGGACGCCAGATGTTTATCAAGGAGCGCCATTACCAATAACATTATTACTAGCGACAGTGTCAAAGGTTTCTATCTTTATCGTGCTGATGAAATGCTGGTTTAGTCAAGCCTATTTAATGCCAGTGCAAGCACATAATGAGGCGATGTTTTCATTGATAAGTCTCTTAGCTATAACCTCGATGCTTGTGGGGAATAGTTTAGCGTTGAGACAAGAGAATATTAAACGCATACTCGCATACTCTTCTATTGCTCATATGGGCTATTTACTTATCGTGTTGTTAATCATTTCCCCAAAAAGTACTACTCTAGCTTGGCAAAGCGCATTGTTTTATTTATCTGCCTATATTTTAGCAACCATCTCTATATTTACAGCGCTCATGTTAACCCAAGATAAAAAGGAAGATTCTGCTGCGAAAATTAAAGATTGGCAGGGACTATTTTGGCAGCGCCGTTCGTTAGCTTTATTGATTATTATTGCTGTACTTAGTTTAGCGGGTATTCCATTAACCGCAGGATTTATCGGTAAGTTTTACTTGTTAAATATTGCAGTGCAAGCACAGCAATGGTGGTTGATTGGTGCTTTAATTATCGGTAGTGGTATAGCTTTATTTTATTACCTCAACATGATTTTTGTATTGTTTCATCTTGAGCCTAAGCTTAATGAAAATAGAGATGGAAAAAGTAGCGCTTTCGTTGAAGTTTCTATGGTGAGTCAAGTTGCTATATATTGCTTAGTATTACTTGGACTTTATTGGGGAGTATTTCCTGATACGCTTAGTCAGCTATTTGCGGCGCAGTAAAAATAAGCATTTAAATAATTTAACTTCTTGCAGTTGTGCTTAATCTCTGTATAATGCGCGCCTCGATGAAGGGATGTTGGTTTTTTCAACAAAACCACAAAAAACACCTAATATTAATTAACATTAGGTAGTCGCTTACTAGTGAATATGTGAAAAGTAAGCCCGTCGAAATGAGTAGGGGTTTTCCGCCCAATAGACTTGCCCAGCTAGTGAATTTCATTACTAGCAAGAAATATAGCGTGACAGAACGCTATGCGCCTTAAGTCTTCCTGGTGGTTTCCTCGTAGATATACGCAGGTTAAAGACTTAGCAATTTAAAATTTAGACCGTTCAATCAACTTCCGTAACTAATGTTGCGTTTGAAGATGAGTCTCATTTGTCAAAATTTTAGTCACGCAAGCTATACCTGCCTTGAGAAGATGACATATAAATGACTGATCAAACAAACACTCAAAGCAACGAAACAGTTGGCTTTGATTCATTAGGCTTGCCTGAAAATTTATTAACTGCTATCACCAACATTGGTTTTAGCGCTGCTACTGCAATTCAAGCACAAACCATCCCGCACCTTCTAGAAGGTAAAGATGTTTTAGGTGAAGCGCAAACAGGTACAGGTAAAACCGCCGCTTTCGGTTTACCGGCTTTAGCAAAAATTGATACCTCTATCAAAAAACCACAATTAATGGTGTTAGCACCAACACGTGAATTAGCAATGCAAGTTGCTGAAGCAATTGAATCTTTCGGTAAAAACATGAAAGGTTTACGTGTTGCGACCTTATATGGTGGCCAATCATATGGACCACAATTTCAACAACTAGAGCGTGGCGCTCAAGTGGTTGTTGGTACTCCTGGTCGTTTGATGGATCACTTACGCCGTAAGAGCTTGAAGTTAGCTGATTTAAGAGTATGTGTTCTTGATGAAGCGGATGAAATGTTAAACATGGGCTTTTTAGAAGATATTCAATGGATTTTGGATCACCTTCCTAAAACAACACAAATGTGTTTATTTTCAGCGACTATGCCACCAGCAATTCGTAAGATTGCTAACCGTTTCTTAAAAGATCCTGAGCACATTAAAATAGCTGCTGTTAAAAAAGCGAAAGCCAATATTACTCAATATGCCTGGAAAGTTGGCGGCATTACTAAGATGACCGCTTTAGAGCGTATTGCTGAAATTGTTGATTATGATGCCATGATTATTTTTGTGCGTACTCGTAACGATACTGTTGATGTTGCTGAAAAGTTAGAACGTGCAGGTTACCCTGCATTAGCGTTAAATGGTGACATGAACCAAGCACAACGTGAACGTACTATTGATCAAATGAAATCAGGTAAATCATCTATTTTAGTGGCAACTGATGTTGTTGCTCGTGGTTTAGATATTCCTCGTATCTCTTTGGTTATCAATTACGACTTACCGGGCGACAATGAAGCCTACGTGCACCGTATAGGTCGTACAGGTCGTGCTGGTCGTGAAGGTACATCAATTGCGTTTGTACGTCCTCGTGAAATGTATTCATTACGTCATTATGAGCGTTTAACGTCTGGCAAAGTGAATATGTACGAATTACCAAATATTCAAGAGCTTGGTAAGAAGCGTATTGAGCGTGCTCGTACTGAAATTGCAGGTATTGTTGAAGCGAAAGATCTTGCTAATATGCGAGAAATTATTGAAACAATGGCTGGCGAGTCTGAAATGTCTATGCTGGATTTAGCAGCAGCTTTATTATATCAAAAGCAGCTTAAGCAGCCATTACAGCCAAAAGAAGATCCTAAGCCTCGTCGTGATGCCCGTGAAAATAATCGCGATAGAAATGGTCGTGACCGTAATGATCGTGGTCGTGACAGTCGTCGTGATGCTCGTGGTGAGAAAGGTGGTCAACGTGGCTCACGTGATGAAAGACCTCGCAAAGCTAAAGTTAACCGTAATGATGTTGACTGGCAGACGTATCGCCTAGAAGTAGGTAAAGAGCATGGCGCTCGTCCTGGTGATATCGTTGGTGCAATCGCTAATGAAATATCGTTAGATAGTAGCTACATCGGTGCGATTAACTTACATGATAAGCATAGTTTCGTTCAATTACCAAAAGGTATACCAGCGGACTTGTTCAAGCAATTAAAAGGTGTGCGTGTACGTCGTCAACCTTTAGCTATTAGTGCATCAGAAGAGCAAGTTGCTAGTCAACGCCCTCGCCGTCGCACTGAGAGACCAGCTCGAAACAATTAATTATTGCTTTAAGCTTTAAAAAAAAGACGCTTTAGCGTCTTTTTTTATGCCTGTTATTTTAGTAGAAATTACACTAAACTTGGGAACTCAACTAAACTATGCTGATTTTATTGTCAGCTCTATCCCGATGGTTTTAAGTGCTTGTTGTTCGAAAAACAAATCACTATCTACAATTGGTCGAGCTAATAGCCAGTCACGATCAAAAGTTAATTGTAAAGAGTTAGAGCCTACTCTAACAAGAGGAAGAGGTACATCACTGAGTTGACGTTGTTGGTTGAGTAAAATCGATATTCTTAATAATGCACAAACTTTTGTCAGCCCTTGGGATTTAATCTGATAGTTTTTTAATACATTATGAGAAGAAACACTTTTTCGTTGGCGTAATATTAACCAAGCTAATGCTTGCTGTTGCTCTTGGTTAAAGCCAGCGAGATCCGTTTGTTCAATAATATATTGCCCGTGTTTATGGTAGCTAGAGGCATTAATATTCATACCAATTTCATGTAACAAGGCGGCCCAGGAGAGTAATTGTTCATATATAGTTGCCGATATTTTCCATGGTTTTGCACAGTGTTCATATAAAGATTGTGCGAGATGTTCAACACTATTCGCTTGTTCGTTATCGACAGGAAAACGCTCACTTAAGTTTTTTATCGTCTTGTGCTGTATATCGTCGTGCTTACTAACTAATTCATTATTTTCATCGGTATTAAGTTGTGGAATACTTTCAAATTGCTCAAACAGTACCCCTTCTCGAAGCGCATAATTACAATAATGTAATTCATCAATAGATAAGGTTTCCATAAGTGCAATCAAAATTGATAAACCTGCACAAATTACATCACGACGATTCTCTTTCAGGCCTTTTAAATTGATGTTATCTACTTGGCCAAAATCAATGAGTTGCTGTTTTAAGACATAAAGATCTTTTAATGTGATGGGAAGATCTATATTTTCTGTGTTTTTACTTTTATCTTTGTGTGGAAAATTCACCAATAGGTGAATAGCTTTTATCGTACCTGACGTTCCTGTTGCAACTGTCCAGCCGGTTTTTTTAAAGCGTTTTATAATTGAGCTGATTTGATGATTAGCAGAGTGTATAGCATTTTTAAACTGCTTTTTAGTGATAGATTTATCGGCAAAAAATGCTTGCGTATAATTAACGCAACCCATGGTTAAACTATCTAATGCTTTGGTTTGATAGTTCTTTCCGATCACACATTCTGTGCTGCCGCCGCCAATATCGACAACTAAACGTTGCTCGGCAGGCTGTAGACTACGTGCTACTCCTTGGTATATTAGCCTAGCTTCCTCATGACCTGAAATAACTTCTATCGGAAAGGGAAATACTTTTTCAGCGGCATCGAGAAAGGCTTGACGATTTTTAGCTTGCCTTAAGGTGAATGTTGCCACCACACGAAAATTTTTAGGAGAAAGATTCTGTACTGTGGTTGCAAGGCTTTCGAGGGTAGTAACACCGCGTATTATCGCTTCATCACTTAGGTTATTTTCTTCATCTAAACCATCAGCTAATTTTACCCGATACTTTTCAGCATGTAACACTTGCAAGTGTTGGTCAATGATACGTCCATAAACAAAATGAAAGCTGTTTGAACCCATATCAAGGGCAGCAATATAGTTGTCAGGAATAATGTTTTCATCACTGTTTTTTGGCTTCATTTAGCTCTTCTTGTTGTAAAAAGTCATAGATGGCAAATTGTGAACGTATTGATGGTTTGTTCTCTTTCTTTTTAACAAAGGTATTGCTTAGTTCTTTATCAATAATTCTAGCTTTTACGTTATCTTGCAAATGTAAATTAAGAATATGAATTATACGAGATTTTAACTTTTCATCATAGATGGGACAAGCAACTTCTACCCTGTGATCTATGTTACGTGCCATCCAGTCAGCAGAGCTAATATAAACGAGTGGTTTATTGTTGTTGTGAAATAACATCACTCTAGGGTGCTCTAAAAAGCGATCGATAATTGAGATAACATTGATGTTTTCACTTAACGCTTTTACTTGAGGTATCAGTGAGCACATTCCTCGGATGATGAGGTTTATTTTCACACCAGCCTGGCTGGCGCTATAAAGGCGGTTTACTAAGCCAGTATCAACTAGGTTATTTAACTTTAATGTGATCAGTGCTTTATTGCCGTTGCTAGCATTTTGAATTTCCCCATCAATTAAACTATAAAGTCTACGCCTTGATGTTAGCGGGGAGACAATAAGGTGATTAAAGCGGTAGCGTTTATAACTGTGGGAAACAAATGAAAAGGTGTTAGCAACTTCTTGGCAAATCTCTTTATGGCGAGTAAATAAAGCAAAGTCGGTATATACACGGGCATTATTCTCATGAAAATTTCCTGTACCAATGTGCGCATATTGCACCAATTTTTCGTCTTCCATACGAGTAATTAAGCACAACTTAGAGTGGATTTTTAAAGTTTCAATACCAAATTCAACTTCAATGCCTGCATCTTTCATTACTTTAGCCCAGTTGATATTGGCTTCTTCATCAAATCGAGCTCGAAGTTCAATCACGACAGTAACTTGTTTGCCATTTTTAACCGCTTCAATAAGTGAGGGGATAATACGTGAGTTTTTAGCCACTCGATAAATATTAATGTGTATTTGTCTTACTTTGGGATCGAATGCTGCTTGGCGAATAAACTCGGTGAAATGGTTAAAATTATAGTAAGGGTAATAAAGTAAGATGTCTTGTTGGCTAATTGCCGAGAAAACGGATGGAAAATCAGTAAATTGTGTCGACAGTAGCGATGGAAAATTATCTGTGTTGAGTGAACGCTCATTAAAATGAGGGAAATTAATGAAATCTTTAAAATACCGATAACTTCCACCAGCAACAATATTATCTAATTCTTTTATTTTTAGTGATTTTTTTAAAAATTTCACCATATAATTTGGCATGTCTCTATCGTGAACTAACCGGACTAAATCTGCTTTTAAGCGCTGCTTTAAGCCCTTAGACATTTGATTAAGTAAACTTTCATCAAGCTCATCGGTTAAGTTGTATTCGGCATCTCTTGTTAATTTCATCGAGTAAGCTTCAAGTTTTATATAGTCGAAGACTCCACAAAACACTTTGTCCATAAAGTGCTTAACTATATCGTCTAACAACATCACTTTATGTATTTTTGATTTTGTATCTTCTTTAGGGATCTCAATAAATCGCTTTACTCTATCTCTAGGTATCTCAACTAAAGCGAACTGTGTTTTTTCTTGCTGATTTAAAGCCACTAGAAAATAGATGCCATCATCATCTAAACAGGCTGAAAACTGCGTGTTTGACTGGATTATTATCGGGGTGATGTGGTGAATAACTTGCTCAGTAAAGTACAGCTCTAGCCATTGATACTGCTTGTTTGATAAACGTGATTTTAGTGTTTTATTGTTATCAGCAAAAATAATTTCAATATTATGTGCGGCTAATTCAATAAATACCTGTTGGCTAATTGTTTTAAATTTTTCTGATGATTGAGCGACTAGAGTAAGTGTTTTTTTCAATAAATTGATGGCCTTAGTATTATCAGAGTCCGTGGTGTCGGTATTTTGGGCTGCCTCTAGTAGTGCACGGCGTCTAACATCGGCAACTTGTACTCGAAAAAACTCATCTAAATTGGCTGAATATATGCCAAGAAAGTGGATTCTTTCAATGATTGCGACAGATTTATTATCAGCTTCTTGTAGAACACGCTCATTAAAAGCCAACCAACTTATTTCTTTATCAACATATTTCTCAATGTCTTTCATATTGCTATGCCATTAATTTCATTAAATAAAAAATAGGATAAATAATTGCTACAGTCAAATGACAGCGGTGTCATTATGTGTTTTAATATGATAAAGGCTGCTGAACTCTCGAGATTGATTTTGCAGCGAATAACAATAGTCCCGAGTAACAATATTTGCTATTAGTACTGAAGATTATTACGCTTTGTTTTGTCACAGTAGTATACAATTTAAACACTCTTTTATATTTAAGACTAAAGGCGTATATAAAAGTTAACGTAAAATAATTAGCATTGAGTTAACCTCATTTTAATATAAAAATTACTGAATTGGGCTAAAGGCCCCCGAAGGAAGATCTCATGAATGAATTAAAACCTTGTTATCCGGTATCAGAGAAAGCTAAAGCGCACACACATATTGATAGTGCAACTTATGATGCAATGTATAAACAATCTATTGAGCAACCAGATGTTTTTTGGGGCGAACAAGCGAAAGAGTTTATTGATTGGTATCAACCATGGGATAGTGTTAGCAAAGTTGATTTGACAAACTCTGAAATTAACTGGTTCTCAGGAGCCAAGCTAAATGTGAGTTATAATTGTATTGACCGTCACTTAGCCACGAAAGCCAATGATACCGCAATCATTTTTGAAGGGGATGACCCAAGTGATGATTTGAAAGTCACTTTTCAAGAGCTACACGATCATGTATGTCGTTTTGCGAACTTATTAAAAGCACGCGGTGTTAAAAAGGGCGATCGAGTTTGTATTTATATGCCAATGATCCCTGAAGTCGGTTATGCCATGTTAGCGTGTGCTCGAATTGGTGCTATCCACTCGGTTGTTTTCGGTGGCTTCTCTACAGAATCTATTAAAGCCCGTGTGCTAGATGCTGATTGTCAGGTAGTGATTACTGCTGATGAATCTGTACGAGGTGGTAAACGAATTCCGTTAAAAGCCAATGTTGATGCTGCTATTGCTGATTGTCCTAATGTTCACTCCGTGGTAGTAGTTACTAGAACAGGTGGCGATGTTGCTTGGAATGAAAAAGTCGACATTAATTATCAAGAAGCCGTTGCTGATTTACCGGCGGTTTGTGAGCCAGAAATAATGGACGCAGAAGATCCATTATTTATTCTATATACCTCAGGCTCAACAGGTACTCCAAAAGGCGTTGTTCACTCTTGTGGTGGTTACATTTTATATGCTGCCATGACCCACAAATATGTCTTTGATTACAAAGAAGGCGAAATATACTGGTGTACCGCGGATGCAGGTTGGATTACCGGTCACTCTTATATTTTCTATGGCCCATTAGCTAATGGCGCAACGACCTTAGTATTTGAAGGTGTTCCTACCTATCCTGATGCAGGACGTTTCTGGCAAGTATGTGAAAAGCATCAAGTTAATGTGTTTTATACGGCGCCAACAGCGATTCGTGCTCTAATGAGTGTGGGTGATGAGCTAGTGGAAAAAGCTGATCTTTCTTCATTACGTTTATTAGGAACTGTAGGTGAGCCAATTAACCCAGAAGCATGGCACTGGTATTATGAAGTGGTGGGTAAAAGTAATTGCCCGATTGTGGATACTTGGTGGCAAACAGAAACTGGCGGTATTTTAATTACTTCTCTGCCGGGCGCTGTAGATATGAAACCAGGTTGTGCGGGTAAGCCTTTCTTCGGTGTTCAACCGGCTTTATTTGATAAAGATGGCAATACGCTAGAAGGTGAGAACCAAGGGTTATTAGTGATGACAGCGAGTTGGCCAGGTCAGTTACGTACTGTATATGGTGACCATAACCGCTTCTATCAAACCTACTTAAGTCAATATCCAGGTAATTATTTTACTGGTGATGGTGCTAAGCGTGATGAAGATGGTTTTTATTGGATCACAGGCCGCGTTGATGACGTATTAAATGTTTCAGGTCACCGATTGGGCACAGCAGAAATTGAAAGTGCATTAGTCCTACATCCTGCTGTTGCAGAAGCGGCAGTCGTAGGTTACCCACATGAGATAAAAGGTCAGGGCGTATATTGTTATGTCACCTTGATGGCTAATGCTGAAGAGTCTGATGAACTAAACACTGAGCTTAAAGAGTTTGTTGCTAAAGAATTAGGGCGTTTTGCAAAACCTGATTACTTACAATGGGCACCTGGTTTACCTAAGACACGATCGGGTAAAATTATGCGTCGTATCTTACGTAAAATTGCTGAAAATGAAGTGGATAGTTTAGGTGATACTTCAACACTGGCTGACCCAAGTGTGGTTGAAGACTTAATTAGTAAACGTATCGTTCATTCAAGTTAATTTAGACAATTACACAAAACAATAATGAAAAGGCTGTTTTATGACAGCCTTTTTTATTTGTCTGATTCGAATCTACATGAACAAAGCCTTATTAATCAATTAATTCCAATTCTTTATCGTCGATTATCTCTTTTGGTAACACAGTTTCATCTTTACTCGACACTTGAGCTTGTTTAGCTTGAGATAAGTAATGGTGAATAGCCATTTGAGAGCGAAGCTTTTGATTACCACCAAGTTGCGGGTAGAGGTTACTTTGTTCACTATCGAGTATTCTTGCTTTGGTATTATCTTGTAATTGAATATTGATAATATCAATGATCTGTTGCTTTATTTCGTGACAATATATTGGGCAGGTCACTTCAACCCTAGCTTCGATATTACGTTTCATCCAATCGGCCGAAGAAAGTAGTACCTGCTGCGCTCCTTCTTGTTCGAAAATTGCGACTCTAGGGTGTTCAAGAAATCTATCAATAATAGAAATAACGCGAATATTTTCACTTTGATTTTTTACCCCAGAGACTAATGCGCATATACCGCGAACGATTAAATTAACCGGTACGCCAGCGTTACTGGCAAGGTAGAGTTTTTCAATCAATTGATGATCGACTAAATTATTAACCTTCAAAGTAATACCCGATTTTCTACCTCGTTTAGCAGCACAGATCTCTTGTTCTATTAACTTCTCAAATGTTGAGCGAGAGTTAATGGGGGAGACAATAAGATGGTTAAAAGTAAATTTTCTATAAGGATAATTAATAAACTCAAAGACTTGAGCAACTTCTTTTGTTATGTCAGTACGGCAAGTAAATAAGCTAAAATCTGTGTATATTCTGGCATTTTTCTCATGAAAGTTACCAGTGCCTACATGTGCATAACGCACGAGCCCTGTCTCTTCTTGACGAGTGATTAAACAAATTTTGGCATGTACCTTTAAACTAGGGATCCCAAAAGTTACTTTTGCACCCGCATTGGTAAGCACTTCAGCCCAATTTAAGTTTGCTTGTTCATCAAATCTCGCCCTTAATTCAATATTTACCGTGACTTGTTTACCATTTTTTACTGCCTCAATTAACGCCGCGATCACTCTAGATTTTTTAGCGACTCGATACAGTGATATCTCGATACTGACTACTTTGGGGTCATAAGCTGCTTGTCTTAACCACTCAGTAAAATGCGCAAACTTATGGTAAGGGTAATATAAAAGGATATCTTTTTGAGCTATTGCTTCAAATGAGTTTTGATAACGGCTGAAATTCTCATGCTCAATGGCAGGCATTTTTTCATAAGATAATGATTTGTGACCTATCTCTGGGAATTCGATAAAATCTTTGAAACTGTGATAACGGCCGCCAGAAATAAGCCCTTGATTTGAGGTGATATTTAACTTTTCTTTTAGTACAGATAGCATACTTGCTGGCATCTTTTTATCATACACCAAGCGGATAGGCTCAGCATTAATACGTTGACGTAAGCTAGTATTCATTTGCTCAAATAGGCTTTGACTAAACTCAGTACTTAAATCAAATTCAGCATCTCGAGTTAATTTCATTGAATAGGCGTGAATGTAATCAAAGTCAAAAAAGTTATCAAAAATTTGTCTAAGACTATGCCTGATAATATTGTCTAGTAATATGATGCTAGAGCCATCTACTTTGGTGTTGGTGTTTTTAGGTAACCGGACAAAACGAGGCACATTATTACTGGGGACTTCAACCAAAGCATATTGATTGATGTCGCCTTTTGTCATCGCAACCATTAAATAAGTCGCATCATCTTTAATGTTATCTTTAAGGTTGATATTTTCGGTTAAAATTAACGGGAATATATGGCGACGTAATTTATCTTTGTAGTAAGTATCAAGCCATTGCTCTTCATCTAGACTTAACTGCTTTTCATTAATTAAATGAATGTCGTGCTCAGAAAGCTTTTGCAGTAGCGTTAAATATGTATCATCAAATATCAGTTGTAGATCGATCACTTTCTGTTGAATCTGATCAAATAAGGCAATGGCAGCTTTTTTGTCTTTTGCCGATTGTGCTAGCTGAATACGTCTACTGACATTAGCGACTCTTACGCGGTAAAACTCATCCATATTACTGGAATAAATACCTAAGAATCGTAAACGCTCTAATAATGGTACATGAATATCTTGAGCTTCTTGTAAAACCCTGTGATTAAAAGACAACCAACTTAGCTCTTTCTCAAGAAATTTCATTCAACATACTCCGTTAATAATTTTGCTCATTATAGAAGGAATAGTAAAAGATGAATGTTGCAAATTAATGACTAATCGTAATGAAAGTGAAAGATTAGTAAATGAATGTATTAGTTAGGAATTAGTTCATTGTTCGTACATTTTTTTACAGCTTTGTTAAAAGTTGTTGTCATTAAAATGCAATATAACCGTAAATAAATAGTCATATTTCCAAAACATTTCTGTCATTTTTCTCTTGTAGCATGTCGGGCAATTTACTTAATCCCTATATTAAAACAATCAACTCTTCGGAGAGAAACAACATGAAATTGAATAAGTTATTTAAGCAAAGTGCAACGAACGTAGCTATTGTTACCGCTTTATCACTTGGTCTTGCTGCCTGTGGTGGCGACATCAACCTTGAATCTGCAGTCGATAATTCAGTAGGCGATACCACTATCATTAATGAAGGTGATAGCGGCACACCAACGACAGATACAACATTAGCAGGTAAAGCTAACTCTACGTTAAGTACACAAGTATCTACAGCAATGGGTTTTGATGTTCAGGTACAAGTGCTAGATACTCAAATTTCAGAAAATACCACACTAGTTGCCAATGACTCTACTGGCAAGCCGGTAATGTATGCCATCAGTGGCGGTTTAGAAGTCGGCGGAGCAACGTCTGCTAACAAACAAGCACGTGGTGCTGATGATGTTGTGTTAACGATTGAGCCTGGCGCAATTTTATTTGGTCAATCAGGTGGAGATTATTTAGTTATTCATCGTGATGCGAAAATCATGGCTGAAGGTAGTGCATCTAAGCCAATTATCTTGACCTCTTTACAAGATGTTGTTGGTGAAGAAACCGCAGCAGGCCAATGGGGTGGTGTGGTTCTCTTAGGTAATGCACCATCAAATAAGTGTCCGACAGATGGTAGTGACTGTGCTATTCAAGTGGAAGGTGTAGAAGAAGGTGCTGTTTTTGGTGGCACAGACTGGGAAGATGATTCAGGTACATTAAAGTACGTTGTTGTTAAGTATGCCGGTTATGAAATTTCTACTGATAATGAATTAAACGGTATCACGTTCGGCGGTGTTGGCTCAGGTACAACCGTTGATTATATCCAAGTTCATGCCAATGCAGATGATGGTGTTGAGTTTTTCGGTGGTGCGGTCAATGTTAAGCACTTAGTGTTAACTGGCAACCAAGATGATAGCGTTGATTGGGATAACGGCTTTAAAGGCATGTTACAGCACGTATACATTGAACATGCGAGCAATGCGGGTGAAGCAAACCGCGCAATTGAAGCTGATAACGATGGTACAACGCCTGATAAAGAGCCACAATCTAACCCTACAATCGCTAACATGACTATTATTGGTAATAACTTTGATACCGCAGATAAAGACTCAGAAGGTATCTACCTTCGTGAAGGTACTGCCGCTAAAATATTCAATACAGTAGTTACCGGCCCTAGTGAAATGGGTGAGTGTTTAGAGTTTGAAGGTGGTGAGACTTCATCAGTAACAGTTGATAACGCCAACAGCGATAAAATTGTTATCCAAAACTCAATCATGGCTTGTGCAAATGGTGAAAATTTCAAAAATGCTAAAGCTGCTGACGATTCAGTCTTATTAGACCTAGAAGAGTGGTTCCTAGCTGAATCATCAAACAGTGTTTCTACGTCAATCCAAATTGATGAAATAGGTGTTCCGGGCGCTAACTCACCACTTATTGCTGCTGATGCAGGTCAAGATGTTGCGACAACGCAGGATGCTTGGTTCGATACCGTTGACTATATTGGTGCTTTAGACGGTGACAACGACTGGCGTGATGGTTGGGCATTTGGTTTTGGTGGCGGTATCGTCACTGCTGAAGTTGAAGTTGAAGGTTGTCCAGAAGGCACTAGTTCAATTACTCCAGCCGATGGCGCAACAACAACGTGTGAAATTTCAGGTACGATTACAACGGACTTAACCTTAACAGCTAATAACTTATATGCGCTAGATGGTGCGGTATTTGTCGGTAATGATAAAGCGGATAGTGCCACATTAACCATTGAAGCGGGTACTAAAGTTTTTGGTCGCTCAGGTGAAGATTACTTAGTAGTAAGCCGTGACTCACAAATTCAAGCTAACGGCACGGCAACTAAGCCTATTACGTTCACCTCAAGTGAAGATATAGCAGGTGAAACAACAGGTCATGGCCAATGGGGCGGAATTGTTCTACTTGGTAATGCTCAATCAAACAAGTGTCCATCAGACGGTAGTGATTGTGCTCTGCAAGTTGAAGGTGTTCAAGAAGGTGCCGTATTTGGTGGTACTGATGATTCAGATAGCTCAGGTACTTTACGTTATGTTGTTGTTAAGCATGCCGGTTATGAAATCTCTACTGATAATGAATTAAACGGTATTACTTTCGGCGCAGTTGGCTCAGGTACTACGGTTGAATATATTCAGGTTCACGAAAATGCTGATGATGGCATTGAATTTTTTGGTGGTACAGTGAATGTGAAATATGCTGTTTTAACATCAAACCAAGATGACAGTGTTGATTGGGATAATGGTTACCGCGGTAACATGCAATATGTATTAGTGAAGCATGATCCAGAAAATGGTCAAGCTAACCGTGGTATCGAAGCGGATAACGACGGAACTACCCCGAATAAGCAACCACAATCTAACCCAACGATCGCGAACATGACTATCATAGGCAACACTTTTGATACTGCAGATAAAGACTCTGAGGGTATCTACTTACGCGAAGGCACTAAAGCGCAACTACATAACTTTGTTGTGACTAATGCGGCTGGCGAATGTTTCGAATTAGAAGGTGGTGCAACGTCTTCAGTAACCGTTGATCAAGCAGAAGCGGGCGAAACGGTTATTTCTAACTCAGTATTTGCTTGTAGTGAAAACTTCAAAAACGCAAAAGCTGACCAAGATACTGATGATACCAGTGATGACGTAGCGTTAAATGACCTTGAAGATTGGGTATTAAACCAAAATGCTGATAACAGCACTGCCGCTGACATGGACGCAGTATTAGACGGCATTTTCACTATAGATACTACTACGTCGAAAGACTTCTCTGGTGATGCATTCTTCGACAATGCTGATCACATTGGTGCGGTAAGCTCAGACAATGACTGGACTGCTGGTTGGACTGTAGGTTTAGACGACTAGTCTACCTAAACAGAGTGCTGTAGTTGCTTTTACTTTAACTACTACAGCATTTCATACCAACTTCATAACTATGTGAAGTTGGTATTCATGTTCAAACATCGAATTCATGAGGTTTATAATGAATACTAAGTTCAAATCTTTCGCCTTATCAACACTGACCGTTGCCATTATGTCAACAACAGGGCAAGTGATAGCGCAAGAAGATGACAGTCAAGCCATGGAAGAAGTAGTGGTGAAGGCGAGTCGCTTAAAAGGTACAGCCAGTGCTGTAATGCAAGAGCGTAAAAACCAAGCCTTCGTTGCCGACATCCTAGGCGCAGAGCAAATTTCTCGAACAGGTGATTCAGATGCGGCAGCAGCACTTCGCCGTGTAACAGGTATTACCTTAGTTGATGGTAAATTTATCTATGTACGTGGCTTAGGGGAGCGCTTCTCTAGCACCCAATTAAATGGCGCCGCAGTTCCAAGTCCAGATCCGACACGAACTGTTATTCCATTAGATTTATTTCCATCAAGTATTATCGAATCACTTTCAGTACAAAAATCTTATTCACCGAGTATGCCTGCGCATTTTGCTGGTGGTAATGTTGATGTTCGCTTAAAAACCATCCCGTCTGATTTTGTTTTTAAAGTTAAAGGTAAACTCGGTGCCAATACTAACAACTTTGACGATGGCCTAACTTATAATGGCGGCGATGATGATTGGTATGGCATTGATGATGGCACACGTGAAGCGCCAGCTGATTTACAACAGCTATGGAATAGCTACACGCCAATTAATGACATGAGTCAAGAAGACAACCGTTTAGTGGCTGCACAGTTAAATCGTGATTATGATCCTGTCAAAGAGAGCATCAACCCAAATACAGGCTTTGATGTAACCTTAGGGAATAAGTTTGATTTTGATGATTATCGCTTAGGTTTTTTATCCGCTGTATCTTACGATAATAAGTGGGAAGTATCTGAAGGTTATGAAGGTCAGGACTTTACGCAAGGCTCTGAAGGTCAATGGTCACTTGTACGTGGTTTTGATGATGTAGAAACCACAGAGCACTCAGTGCGCTTTTCAGGCATGATGAGTGTGGGTGTTGAGTATCGCCGTGATCACCGAATTGATTTCACCTCACTTATTTTACATGATACCCGTGATGAAATTAGTGATAAACGTGGTAATACCAATAACGTCACTATTACTGATGGTTTACGTGTTCGTGATACTGAAGTGATTTACGAAGAGCGTGAAATGATCACCAACCAAATACGTGGTACTCACAATCTAAATGATTGGTGGGGATTAGGGGTTGATTGGTTCTACTCTGATTCTCGCTCAAATCGTTATGCGCCCGGTAATATTGAAACACGTTACATTATTGCCGATGGCTCTAATGGACAACCTGAAGATGGCATTTTTGATTATATTAATGAAAGCTCATTAAGAAATGCCAATACGGCGACACGTTATACTTTTCAAAATCTAGATGATGAAGTTGAAAACTATGGCTATAACATGTCATTGCCGTTTACGGTAGATACCACGGAGATAGAGCTGAAATTTGGTGGTAACTTTATTACTAAATCTCGTGAAGCTTTTGCTCGTCGAATTGATATAAATACCTTGGCGTTTGATGAGTTAGATTTAACCGGTCATCAGTTAAATAACATCTTAACTGATGATGTTATGTTAAATCATGATCTTCGTTCTAATGAATTGATCATGCGTGATACCTCGGTTGAAGGTGATGATTATTACTCGGGACAAATGATAGATGCTTATTATTTTGAAGCTGATTTCTTCTTCGATAATAAATGGCGCTTAACCGGAGGCTTGCGTTGGGAAGACTTCAGACAAGTTGTTGCACCACTTGACCCTGCGACAGGTAAATTTGATTTACCGGCTGAGCCAACAGAAGAAGATTTAGAGAATTTAACCTTTAAAGAAGATGATCTTTTTGGCGCCTTAGCATTAACTTATGTACTTAATGAGGAAATGCAATTTAGAGCGTCAGTCGGTCAAACGACTATTCGCCCAGATTTACGTGAAGTAGCACCTGCAACCTATATTGACCCATTAACAGGTTATCCAATAGGTGGTACGCCAGGTGTAGAAAGTACCGATATTCTTAACTATGATTTACGTTGGGAATGGTACCTTGAAACCGGTGAAAACTTATCTGTTGGCTTGTTCTATAAAGATATGGACCAGCCGATTGAAGCGGTACAATCACCTTCTCAAGATGGTCCGCCACTTATTCGTATTGCGAATGCTGAAGATGGATATGTGTACGGTATTGAAATGGAGTTTCTTAAAGATTTCACTTTCTTAGGTGGTATCGGTGAAGACTTCTTCTTATCAGGTAACGTCACATTAAGTGATTCTGAAATTAATATCGATACTCAGCGTGTTGTTGAGCAAACAGGTGTTTCTACCAGTATCACTAACCCGACACGTCGTATGACTGGGCATTCAGAATACGTAGTTAACTTTAACCTTGGTTGGGATGCTCCCAATGGTAATCACAGTGCAACCATGGCATATAATGTTTTTGGTGAGCGAATTATCGTGCCAGGTATCGACGACAAGGATGATACTTACGAGCAACCATTCCACTCATTAGATTTGGTTTATACCTATTACCCAACATATTCTTCAACGTTAACGTTTAAAGTACAGAATATGCTAGGTGAAGATAAAGCATTGGAGTTTGAAGATACTTTATTTCAAAGCCAAACCAAAGGTACTCGCTTTGAAATAGCACTACAGTATGAGTTCTAATGTTTTGAATAATATTCACATAACAATGTAATTTATATTGTTTATCAAAACCTAAATATAGAAAGGCACTTGTAGTATAAAGTGCCTTTTTTTAGCTGTTCTGATAACTTAATAATAATGTATTTGCTCGTTTTCTTATGGCCTAATTAGTTGATATTTGTTATAAATATTAAGAAAATAATCCTGATACTAACAATAGTAGAAAACTATGCAGAGAATAGACTTCCGCACTTTACTTGATAATGCCGCTAACGAAGAGCCTCCTACGCTTGATGCTGTAGATGGGCGTGAGCTTGATGCCCTTATAAATCCTATTTCCCGTGAAAAGTTTATTAATTCGTATTTTTCGAAAGTCTCTTTGAATGTTGAAGGCTCACCTCAAAAGTTTAATCAAATTTTTAGTTGGGGAAAGTTAAATCAAGCCCTTATACGTGGTGATAGCCTTACCAATAAAAACTATAATATCAAGGCGTCATTTACCCAAGGAGAAGACACCGGAAGCCTAAAAGAGGTGACAGAAGTAAATAGTAGTCAAGCAATCGAGGTGCTAAATAGCGGCGGAACAATTTGTATTTCAAATATCCAAATGTCTGATCCGTTTCTTGCGAAATGGGCACTAGCAATTTGTGCGCAACTTAACTTTACCGGTACAGTAGGTATCAATTGTTATGTTTCGGCTGATGGCTCAGGTTTCCCCATGCATTATGATGCTAGAGTTGCTACAAGTATTCAGATCGCTGGGGAGAAACGATGGAAATATTCCACTGAATCAGCGAAGCAGTGGCCTAAAACAAATGCCATTTATCAAGAGGGAAAAACAACTAGTGAAGTTGGAAAGCTACCCGCAGATATGGATTTTCGGGAAGTTGTTTTAAAGCAGGGAGACATGCTTTGTTTACCTGCTGGTGCTTGGCACTGCGCTCGTGGAGTCGGGTATTCTCTGGCTCTTAATCTCTCTTTTTCGCCTCAGAATTACCTTGATCACCTTATGCCAATACTTAAGCATTTCGCCGACTCAAGCCCTCAGTGGCGAGGTGGTCCGCCAGCTACAGTCGAAAAAATTCAAGGTAGTGTGCCGAAGACGGTTTCAACGTACGTACAAGAACGCCTCAATGAATTTCATGAATTAGTAAAACGGGATATAAGCAGTAGCGATGCACTCGTTGAACCTTGGTTAAGCTCATTAACACGCGCATCTTATACGGGTAATCGTACAAAAGTAAGGTCCATACCTGATATTACACCTAAGCAATTATTTCTTATTTCGTCTCCTCCGTTTCGCTATATTGAATTTCAAGATATGTTATTAGTCTCTTTCAATAATGAAATACATAGATTTCCAGTCAATTTAATTACTATTTTTGACCGACTGGCATCAAATTCAGCGGCTTTTACCATACCTGAAATATTGTTATTACAACAAAAATCCAAAAGTTTGACACAAGGTCAAGCCATACATTATATGCAAGTATTGTATAAGTTTGGTATTATTTCTCTAGTAAAATCAATAGATAGTAATTTTTCTTAACTCAATAGATAGGCGGTTGTTTATCATTTTTCGCCTTGCAAATACTTCAACTAAATACTGACATTCACATTTCTGTAGTAACTCTTTTATACAATTGAGTTACATTTTTCTTGATCTTTTTTCTTAATCTTTTATTATTGACGAATCGTCAGTGACGTTTCGTCACTGATAATTACTGAAGTAACTTATGACACCTAGAAAATTAGAAAAAACAGATTTACAAGATAGAGAGCAGCAAATTATTGATGCGGCTATTAAGCTGATTGGTCAGCAGGGTATCGAACATCTAACAATGGATAAAGTGGTTGCTCAAGTGCCTTTCTCAAAAGGGACTGTGTATAAACATTTTGCGGGTAAAGAGGATTTACTGTTAGCGATTAGTAATCAAGCGATTATGTTGTTAGCCGATTTCTTTTGGCGAGCTTTTCAATTTGAAGGCTGTGCGCGTGAGCGTATGTTGCTATTAAATTTTTCTTATTTATTGTACGCCATTATTAATCCTGAACTTTTTCAAACGGCTATATGTGGTAAAGCGCCGAATGTTTCTGGAAAGTCCAGTGAAGAGCGGTTAAAAGAGCAAGAGCAGTTAGAAATAAAGCTGTTAGGAGCGATACATGGCATTGTTGAATCTGCCATAAAGGATAAAAGCTTAATCCTGCCAGCCTACATGGATATTCAGCAATTGTGTTTTGCCAATTGGTCAATGGCCTTTGGCACTATTACATTACTTTCTGGTGAAGTAGAAGAATGTAGCGGACGCACTAATCTAATTGTTGAACGAGAGTTATTTAACCAAAGCAATTTGTTATTTGATGGCTTGCAATGGAAGCCGCTAACAAAAGACAAACTGCACTGTAGTGAATTAAAAGGAGTGCTTGAACAAGTTTTCCCAAATGAACTCAAGCTAATTAAAGACAAGGGTAGAGATTTGAATTTCTAACCTTAACTTGTTGAAAAAATACTATAAAAATGCGGAATCCCTCCGTATTTTTTTAAAAAACTTAATGACGGTTCGTCATCTATAAAGAAAACATAAGGAAATAATCATGAGAGATAAACTCTATAATTTCGTCGCAAAATATCCAATATGGGTAATACTTGCGTGTATTACCTTTGTTGTTATTGCGGCATCAGGCGCTCAAAATCTGGTGTTCAAAAATGATTACCGGGTATTTTTTGGTAAAGAAAACCCACAATTAACCGCTTTTGAATCAATGCAGAATATCTATAACAAAACAGATAATGTTGCTTTTGTTGTGGTACCTAAAGATGGTGATGTTTTTACAAAAGCGCATTTAAACGCGTTAAAGTCATTAACGAAAGAAAGCTGGCAGGTCCCTTTTTCAACCCGTGTTGATTCAGTCACTAACTTCCAATATACCTATGCGGAAGAGGATGACATGATTGTTGAAGATTTGGTGATGAATACCAGTAACCTATCCATAGCCGCACTTGATAAGATCAGAAACATTGCCATTAATGAACCCTTGTTAGTTAACAAGATCATTTCTAGTACCGGTCATGTTTCAGTGGTTAACGTTACTGTGCAATTACCTGGCATTGCGCCTCTGACTGAAACGCCGCAAGTAGCGGAAAGCGTCAGAGCAATTAAAGCGAAATTCCTCGCAGAATACCCTGATACCGAAGTGTATTTATCTGGCATGATTATGATGAATACCTCATTCACAGAATCAGCATTAGATGACAACGCCACCTTAATTCCACTGATGTTTTTAGTGGTTATTGTTGCTATTGGTTTATTACTTCGTACCATCACTGGCACAATCGCGACAGTGCTTATTATTATCATCAGTATTGTTACAACCATGGGACTTGCCGGTTGGTTAGGTTTTTATTTAACAGGGCCTTCTGCCTCAGCACCAACCATGATACTCACTTTAGCGGTTGCTGATTGTATTCACATTTTAACCTCGATGTTTTATGAAATGCGTCAAGGTGCTGATAAACGTACTGCTATTGCGCGTAGCATTAAGATTAATTTTCAACCGATTTTGCTCACCAGTGTTACTACCGCTATCGGTTTTTTAAGTATGAACTTCTCTGACTCACCACCATTTAGAGATTTAGGTAATCTAGTGGCAATGGGAGTCATGCTGGCCTTTTTCTTCTCTGTTACTATTTTCCCTGCCTTATTAACGGTATTACCAGTTCGAATTAAAGCACAAGCAGAAAACAAAAAAGATAGCATGGCTAAGCTTGCGGATTTTGTCATTCGTAAGCGTCGTACATTACTTATATTGACGAGTGTTATCATTCTAGCCACAGCCGCTTTTATTCCTAAAAATGAATTAAACGATGACTTTGTCAAATATTTCGATGAAACAGTCCCTTACCGCGCGGCAACAGATTACATGCAAGAAAACCTCTCTGGCATGATGTCGGTTGAGATCTCAGTGAAAACCGGTGTTAGCAGTGGTATCAACGATCCTCAATATTTAAACACAGTTTCAGATTTTACCGATTGGTTGCGCCAGCGCGCTGAAACGGATCATGTAAATACCATTACCGATACCTTAAAGCGCTTAAATAAGAATATGCATGGTGATGATCCTGCTTGGTATAAATTACCTGACAGCCAAGAGTTGTCAGCGCAGTACTTATTGCTTTATGAAATGTCTTTACCTTATGGCTTAGATTTAAATAACCAATTAGATGTTGATAAATCTTCATCTCGCGTTGTGGCCACATTTAAGAACATGACCAGTAATGAATTGATTAATATTGAGCAAGACATGCGTGCTTGGTTTGTAGAGCATGCACCACAATATGAGGTTGACTTTGCTAGCCCAAGTTTAATGTTTGCGCATATTGGTCAACGTAATATTACTAGTATGCTCATCGGGACAACTTTTGCCTTAGTTCTTATTTCAATATTGCTTGGTATTGCGCTAAAAAGTGTTCGTTTTGGTCTGATCAGTTTACTTCCTAACTTGATACCAGCCGCAATGGCATTTGGTGTCTGGGGCTTGTATAGCGGACAAGTTGGATTAGGCCTGTCTGTAGTTATTGGCATGACATTAGGCATTGTAGTTGATGATACCGTACATTTTTTAAGTAAGTATCTGCATGCCAAACGTGAAAAAGGTGCCAGTACTGAAGAAGCTGTACATTATGCCTTTGATAATGTTGGGCGCGCGCTTTGGATCACAACCTTTGTGTTAGTTGCCGGATTTAGTGTATTAGCGCAATCATCGTTTAGGATGAATGCTGAGACAGGGCAATTAACCGCAGCCACTATTTTTATCGCTCTGATTGTTGATTTTATCTTCTTACCGCCATTACTCATGGCTATTGATAAGCGTAAATCAAAAAAGCAGGCGTTAAAATCGCTTAACACTAGCGAACAATCAGTCACTGCTTAATTAGCTAAAGTAACCTTAATTTAAAGACAATGGACAATATTATGTTTAATAGAAAATCGATACTGGTATCCCTTACTGCTATAGGGCTATCTCTAATCAGTCAAGGAGCTTTGGCGCTAACTGATGCTGAGCAAAAAGGCTTAAGTATTTCTTTAGAAGTGAAAAAAAGGGATTTAGGTTGGGAAGATAGTACAGCCGATATGGTGATGTTACTTCGTAATAAGCATGGCCAAGAAAGTAGTCGTTCGATAAAAATTAAATCGCTGGAAATAGCGGATGATGGCGACAAAAGTTTAACCATTTTTAATAAACCAAGGGATGTAAAAGGCACGGCATTTTTAAGTTTTTCACATCCTGTGGCAGCAGACGACCAATGGTTATTTTTACCGGCATTAAAACGGGTTAAACGTATCTCTTCTCGTAATAAATCAGGGCCATTTATGGGCTCTGAATTTGCATTTGAAGATTTAAGCTCGTTTGAAGTTGAAAAATACAGCTACAAATATCTGGCAGATGAAGAGGTTCATGGCCTATTGAGTTTTAAAGTGGAGCAACACCCAGTTGATGAGAATTCGGGTTATACAAAACGCGTGGTTTGGTACGACAAAGATGAATATCGCGTGCAAAAAGTTGACTTTTATGATCGAAAAAATACTTTATTAAAAACGTTATCATTTACTGAGTATGAACAATACCTTGATAAACATTGGCGTGCGAATGTTCAGCATATGGTGAATCACCAAAATGGTAAAAGCACCGAACTTCAATGGAGCAATTATCAATTTAAAACCGGTTTGAAAGATTCTGATTTCAATCGTAACTCATTGAAAAGAGCTCGATAAATGTCTGGTAAAAAAACGAGGTTATCTAGCGTTAAAGCCGTGAAGCACTTTACTGTGCTGACGGCTCTTTGTGCCAGTACAGCTTTTGCCGCTGAATTTGATTTCTCGGGTAAAGTTGCACTAGAGCAAAGGTACTTTTTTAAAGACGCACAATATGAACAGCAATTTGATCATGGACAAACGTCGGTTGTGCTTGAGCCAGAATTGTATTGGAGTTGGAATGATGGCTTTGATAGCATTATTTTTACGCCATTTTATCGCGCAGACAGTCAAGACGATAATCGTCAACATGCTGATATTAGAGAGTTGGCGTATGTTCACGCCGCTGATGATTGGGAAATCAGATTAGGTATTCGCAAAGAGTTCTGGGGAGTCACTGAATTTCAACACCTTGTTGATGTCATTAATCAAACTGACGGCGTAGAAGATTTTGATGGTGAAGATAAATTAGGCCAACAAATGGTTAATTTATCTTTGGTTAATGATTGGGGCATTGTTGATGTATTTTTATTACCGGGTTTTCGCGAGCGTACCTTTGCCAGTGAAGAAGGGCGGTTACGAGGCCCATTAGTCGTTGATAAAAATAACGTTAACTATGAGTCTTCAGCAGGTCAACAGCATTTAGATTTTGCACTGCGTTGGTCTCACAGTTTAGGTGATTTTGACATTGGCAGTTACTGGTTTCACGGCACCAACCGTGATCCTATATTAACGCCGGTTATGCAAGGTGATACTTTAGGACTTCAGCAATACTATAATCAAATGGACCAGTTAGGGCTTGATATACAGGCCACACTTGGTGACTGGTTATGGAAGTTTGAAAGTATCTATAGGGATACCAGTTATGAAAGCTTTGTTGCTACGCAAGCGGGTTTCGAATATAGCTTTATTGGTGTGTTTGAGTCGAATTATGATTTAGGTTTACTCACTGAATATGCTTGGGATTCTCGTGGTGTCGTTGATTTAAATACTGTGGAGTTTGGCAAGTCTGGCTCCCTTTATCAAAATGATGTGTTTTTTGGCGCACGATTAGCCTTAAATGATATGCAAAGTACTGAAGTTTTGATGGGGATTGGCAGTGATTTAGATCACAGTGCTAGTAGCTTCTTACTTGAAGCGAGTCGACGCTTTGGTGACAGTTTTAAAGTGAGTTTAGATGTACGTTTATTACAAAGCTCAGAAACGTTAGATACTGCTTTTACACTACGTAATGATGATCATACTCAATTAGCAGTTGAATGGTATTTTTAAAAACAGGTTAAAATGAGATTAAAAAGGCATTTGGTGATCACCAAGTGCCTTTTTGTATTTTTAAATTTTGCTAAAATTATTGAGTCTTAGGTGCTGAGCTAGGGCTAAGTACCAAGTTGCTAAAGGTAACTTGCGTATAATCACCATTCGCTTTATCGGTTTTCCAGTCACCAGTACCTAAACAGGCAGCGTACCAAATTCCCGGCGCATCTTTAGTACTACATTGATTATAAGCACCGGCTTTAAAGTACATCCAGTCGCCGATATAACCAAATTTATTGTCTTTATTATCCGCTTTACCATACGCGTCAACGTTATTGGATAAATTTATAGAATAGTTAACAGTTGGTTTTCCAGGTGCGCTAAACGTTAAGTACATGGTGTTTTCATGTAAGTTAATTTCATAACTAAACTCTTCACCGAGTGCGATACCTTTTTCGCCAGGCTCTGTAGCGTCTGTCCAAATATTTCCCCAAACAGGATAAGTGATATCCGTTCTGTCAGGGTTATCCTTCGCTAAATTTCTTTCATAATTCCAAAACACTGAGCCTTTATCGTGATTTGGCCATTTTTTATAATAGATTTTAATAGGCTCATTTCCCCAGCCAAAATCTATGCCTTTTGCCATTAGCGCTTTATCTTTACCTGCGTGAATTTGGCCGACAACAACTGAATAGGCAGCAGGTTTAGTGGTGTTTTTTGCTCTAAGGGCAACATGATCAACTTTTAACGTGGCGTTCATTTTTCCGCCGACTGAAGCAAAACGCTGTGAGAATGGGTGTGCTGCGATGACAAAGTTATTACCAGGGTGACTAGTTTTAATGCGAGTACTAGAGCCACGTAACATTTGGCGTAACTCGCTACGTGTATTGCTTGAATTAGCCGTTGTAATAGCTTTGTTCGGTGCAGTAAAAACCATACCGCCATTTTCATCAAGGTAAAAGAAATCTGGATGTGAATAACTTTGCATTTTTTTAACGCTTATTTCATCAATCTTACCATTATTGTCTAAATCAACGGGAACGTTCATTTTCCAATGTGACAAATCAAATTTATCGGCGGGAACTGTTTGATTAGTGTTAGCCGTTGTTGAGGCTTGTTTATCTACGTTATTACTCGCGCACGATATAAGTAAAGCAGCGGATAAAGGCAGCATGGTGAAAGATAAAATTGCATTTTTTATTCGGTTATTAGTCATGATGTTCTCTTTATTCGAAATAGCAGTGAATGTCGCGATCTTATTAGATTAGTTGATAATCTATCATACCAATAGCTGTAGATAAAGGTTACCAATAATTTATTTTGGTAATGTTGTTTGGTGGGTTTGTAATTAAGAGGAAAAAATAGAAAAAGCGTATAGATAACAGGATTCATAAAACTGAAATATTACTGCAATCTAACTGTCATTTTTTTATCACGTATGTGTCACATTTGATCATTACAATTTGGCACAATTATTTTATGACATGATAAAGGTAAATCGATGAAATTATCCAACCTTGCCAAAGCAAGCATACTGTTAAGCTTAAGTGCGACAACAGTTTTATGCACAGCGGCTAGTGCCAATTCACTTGAACAAAATCAACAGCAACTGGATAAAGTTGTAAATGCTGGTCAACAAATTAATCAATCAGCAAGCAATTCTCAGCTAAAAGTTAATGGTTATACCGAGCAAGTACAATCTAAATTACAGCAATTTAATGGTGTTACTAAAGAGCTAGACGGTTTAAATGTTTATAACCAGCAAATGCAGGCTCAGCTTAATAACCAAGTGGCAGAGTTGGCTCAATTAGCAAAATCGATGGAAGAAGTCAGTGTTATAGAACGTCAAATATCACCCTTAATGGCGCGTATGATTTCGACATTAGCAGATTTTGTTAATCTTGATGTTCCGTTTCTCCCAGAAGAGCGCAGCAAGCGCGTTAACGATTTAAAAGAGATGATGGTTCGTGCTGATATCTCTGTTCCTGAGAAATTTCGCCGCGTGCTAGAAGCCTATCAAATTGAAGTAGATTACGGTCGCACTATCGAAGCTTATAGCGGCCAATTAATGGTTGAAGGTCAACAAATGGACGTTGATTTCTTACGTGTTGGTCGTGTTAGTTTTGTTTACCAAACTCGCGATGGCAGCCGTTTAGGCCAATGGCAGCAAGAAACGGGTCAGTGGCAAACACTTTCTCAAGATTACCGTTTAGGGGTGAATAAAGCATTGAGAATAGCTCGCAAACAACTTGCACCTGATTTGATTATGGTGCCTTTATCTAATACACAAGCCAAGTTATAACAGAGTAAAAATCATGATGACTACTATTAAAAGAAAGCCACTCACTTTGTTTGGCCAAGTGTGTAAAAAAGCAATTTCTACGCTATCTATTTCTGCTGTTTTACTGAGCACTACAGTCTTTGCTCAACAAGCGGCTAACTTAGATGATTTATTAAGCCAGCTTGAACAAGGAAAGGTGGCACAGTCGAAGCAGAATCAAGCACGTGAAGCTGAATTTAAAGGCAAAGTAAATCAACAGCAACACATGTTAAACGAGGTTATTAATCAACGTGACTCTGCACTTAAGTTAAGTGCAACATTAGAGCATGGGTTTGCTGATAACGAAGTGGCATTAGCAAATCAAACTGATGCTTTAGATAAGCGTTTGGGTGAGTTAAAAGAATTGTTTGGTGTTTTACAGCAAGTCTCAGGTGATACCCGTAGCAAATTTCAAACGTCAGTGATTTCAGCGCAAATTCCAGATCGTGGTGTATTTTTAGATGAATTTGCACAAAGCATGGGCTCTAGTAGCAAGCTGGCATCCATCGAAGAAATTGAGCGTTTATGGTTTGAACTACAACGTGAAATGACTCAAAGCGGTAAAATCGAAACGTTCAACCGTGAAGTTGTTTTAGCGAACGGTGAGCGAATCAATGCTGATGTTACTCGTGTTGGTGGTTTTAACTTAATCTCTAACGGTAAATATTTAGAATATATTGATGAAACAGGCTCTGTTGCTGAGTTGATCAGACAGCCAGCAAACCGTTACTTAGCTACAGTTGATGCCTTAACAAATAGCAAAGCAACCACAGCCTTTGCTTTAGACCCAACTGGAGGCTCAATTTTAAGCCTGCTTGTACAAGCACCCGATACCCGTGAGCGTGTCGACCAAGGTGGTGTTGTAGGTTATATCATTTTAGGTATTGGCGCTGTAGGTTTACTTATTGCTTTAGTACGCTTTATCAACTTAGTGTCTGTTGGCTCGAAAGTTAACCGCCAACTTAAATCTGATGAAGCTTCAAGTGATAATCCGCTTGGCCGTGTTATGCAGGTTAAAGATGAAAATCCAAACCTTGATACTGAAACTTTAGAGCTTAAATTATCTGAAGCAATTTTACGTGAGTTACCTAAGTTATCTAGCATGCTAACGCTGATTAAAATTATCTCAGTAGTGGCACCACTCATTGGTTTATTAGGGACGGTAACCGGTATGATCAATACCTTCCAAGCGATTACCTTATTCGGTACTGGCGACCCTAAATTAATGGCGGGTGGTATTTCACAAGCACTTGTTACCACAGTACTTGGCTTAGTTGTCGCTATACCAATGGTATTCCTATTCGCTTATTTAAACAGTCGTAGCAAAAACATCATTAATGTTTTACAGCAAGAAAGCACAGGTATTATCGCACAACGCTCTGAAAATGCTGAATTAGCAGGGCAAGGAGCGTAATCCGTGATTGCCTTAACAGAAATGTTCAACGCCATTGTTGAGTTTATGGACACTGGCGGGCAGGTATTAACAGTAATTGGTGTCGTTATCTTCATTATGTGGTTGATGATATTTGAACGCTTTGTATTTATTTCGATTAGTTATAAAAGCGTTCGAGATCATTTACTTCACACATGGAAAAGTAGAGCAGAGCACACTTCTTGGAACAGCGAGCAAATTAGAAATAAACTAATTTCTCGCGGCGCCACTAAGCTCAACCGTAATATTACCTTGATACAGTCTTTGGTCGTGCTTTGTCCGTTATTAGGTTTATTAGGCACAGTGACGGGCATGATAGAAGTATTCGATGTCATGGCAATCTCAGGTAGTGGTAATGCCCGATCTATGGCCTCTGGTGTGTCAAGAGCAACTATCCCAACCATGGCCGGTATGGTGGGATCATTATCTGGTGTTTTTACTGTTGCTTGGATTAAACGTAACGCCAAAAAAGAAACAGAATTGTTAGCTGATGCGTTAATGGCGAAACACTAAAGCAAAACACTCAGCAGAGCACACAACTAATAATGTCATCGTTAGCGATAGTGTTCACGATGACTGTTTAACAACATAGTAGGAAAAATCATGCGTCACTTAAATAAAATGCTACAAGCGCAGGAAGAAAAAGAAGATATTGATATGACCCCCATGCTTGATGTGGTTTTCATCCTTTTAATTTTCTTTATTGTTACCGCTTCATTTGTCAAAGAGGCTGGTATTGATGTTAACCGCCCAGAAGCTGCTACCGCGGTGAAAAAAGAACGTGCAAATATTTTAGTTGCCATCAGCGACAAAGGCGATATTTGGATTAACAAACGAAAAGTTGATATTCGTAGTGTTCAAGCCAATATTGAGCGCTTAAAAGCTGAAAACCCTCAAGGTACCGTTGTCATACAAGCTGATAAAAAAGCGACGACAGATACCTTGATTAAAGTGATGGACTCAGCACGTGCTGCGGGTGTTTTTGATGTGTCTATTGCTGCGCAAGAAGCATAGTAAGAGTTGGAGGAAATAGCGTGGCTACAGTAATAGTTCGTAGTGGTGCTCGATATGTAATAGCGGGCGCATTGGCATTAAGTATGACTTTTGTGTTGTTTTGGGGCATGCAAAAACTAATTGCTGGTGGTAATGATGTCATGTCTGAGCCGGTAAAAGGTAATGTGCTTGATTTTATCCGTTTAAAGAAAGAAGAAACGGTGGTGAAAAAAGATCGACAAGTGCAAAAACCCGCTAAGCCTAAAGAGCCTCCACCACAAATGACAGCACCACCAATGCAGCAAAGCAACCCAAATGCTAATGCCGCTAAAAGTAGTTTTGCAGCCGATATTCAAGCAGATACTAGTCTTTCTGGCGGCTTAAGCCTGGACAGTAGTGACGGTGATTATTTACCTATCGTTAAAGTGGCTGCAGTGTATCCCCGCCGAGCTCAGTCTCGAGGGATAGAAGGTTTTGTAGTGGTGGAATTTACCGTCACGAAAACGGGCGCGGTAACTAACCCAGCAGTGGTTCATGCAGAGCCAGCAGGTGTGTTTGATAGAGCCGCTCTTGATGCCGTTGTAAAGTTTAAATATAAGCCTCGAGTCGTTGATGGTGTCGCCATGGCGGTAGGCGGTGTACAAAATAAAATTAGCTTTGAAATTGATGGCTAAGTAATTGATAGCCGGTTATTAGCTATCAATCATTTAATAATAATTAAGGAGACAATCATGAAACTCACTTCTTCTTTGGTATTCGCGACAGTGATAAGTGCGATAGCTTTGTTATCTTCACAAACCGTTGTGGCGCAAGATGATAATTCAAAAGCGCATAAGAGTTATAAATCAAGTAAAAAAGTACCCGCTATGCGTAATCGTGTTTATACGCAATTAGCAAGAGCACAAGGTTTGGCTGATGAAGGCAAAAAAGTGGAAGGTTTTGCGGCATTAGACGATGTTAAAGACCGTTTAGACAGCTTGAATGCATACGAGCAAGCAATGCTCTTTAACTTTTATGGCTTTATGTATTATGCCGATGACAATGTTGAGCAAGCCATTGCAAGTTTCACTAAAGTGATCAGTGATGAGGCTTCAATCCCCGATAGTTTAGTGATTTCAACGCGTTATTCTCTTGCACAGCTGTCTATGCAACAACAAGACTTCACTGGTGCGTTAGCGCATTTAATGGCTTGGAAAAAAGTTAATCCTAAACCGCTTAGTGCCAATCAAGAAATGTTATTTGCTCAAGTTTATTATCAAGATAAACAATTTATTGATAGCTTAATACATATTGAAAATGCGATTCAACAGGTCACTTCACAGAACAAGTTACCTAAAGAAAACTGGCTCATTTTAAAACGTGCTACTCATTATGAATTAGCCCAACCAGAAAAAGTCACCCAGGTAATGGAACAACTCGTTCGCTTGTATGACAAACCTCAATACTGGCTACAATTGGCTGGTATGTATGGCGAAATTGGCGAAGAAGAAAAGCAAGTTGCCGTGATGGAAGCTGCCTTTCAAGCGGGTTATGTGACTAAATCTAGCGATATTATTACCCTAGTGCAGTTATATCAATTTCATGGCGCACCTTATAAAGCAGCCAAATTACTCAGTGAAGCCATTGACGATGGGACGGTTATCGCCAAAGAGAAGAACTTAGAGATCTTATCTCGTGCTTATATGAATGCCAAAGAGCCGAAAAAAGCGATTGTAGTATTGACCAAACTTACTGAGTTATCTGAAAGTGGTCAAAATGAAGCTTTATTAGCACAAATCTATTTAAATGATGAGAAGTGGCAGTTGGCGATTGAATTTGCTGACAAAGCTATTGAAAAAAGTGTTGCTGATGAAGACACTAGTTACCTTGGCAACATGTATTTAGCCAAGGGGATGGCAAACTTTAATTTGCATCATTTTGACCAGTCTCTACTTGCCTTTACCAAGGCGCAGCAGTTGCCAAAAATTAAGAAGACTGCACAACAATGGCTAAAATATGTTGAAAGAGAGCAAGATGCTTATCAAAGGCAACAACAAATGCGCTTAGCAATGCTGACAGCCCAGCCGGTAAATTAGTCAATCCGTTTGGTATCATTTAGCCAAAAGAAACTTTCTTGTTGATAACCGATAGAGAGTTTCTCCAACAAACGCTTAACTCATCTGACCTGTAAGTGTCTATATTATATAAGATATTTGACTTTGCAAATAATGAAATAAGATGTGTATAATTCACCTTTAATGTAAATAAGTTGTAACTTCTGTAAGGGATTTTAATAACCTGTTAACGATTATTATTCTCTTATTAATATTTTTCAAGCTTTTGCTAGGTGATTTTTATAGAGCCTATTCTTGTCGTCGGTTATTGATAATGAAAAAGCAAATGTTTTTGGTATTACTTTTGTTAGGACTTTCTAATTAATTTCAATTAATTACTTTACCTATATGGATAGCATTGCAGTATTAGCTCGGAAAACGGACTAATACTTATCATGGATGATGAAAAGCAATCTTTTATTTCATTACCTATCAAGAAGTCGTTATGCTTAAACAGTTAAAAATCGCTCACAAAATTTATTTATTAGGTGCTATTCAGTTATCGTTAATGCATATTATGGGGGGAATAGCAATTTCCCAAATGTCTAAAATAGGCATTGAACTTATCGATATAGCAGAAAAGGATATTCCACTTACCAACAATATTACCGAATTAACTAGTTATCAGTTAGAGCAAAGTATATTAATTGAACGCGCGTTATATAATGTTGCCTTAATGAAGCAAGGTATTGCAGGAAGCGATGAAAAATTTATTATACTAAAGCAAGATATTGAAAAGTTATCCCACACTATTACTAAGCAGTTAAGTGAAATCGATACTTTTATTTTGGAGTCTATAAATTCGTTACATTCAGAGGAGGCTAAAAAAGAATTTAAACACCTCTCTGCTACAGTAAAAACAATCAATTCTCATATATTAACGTTTGAAGCTGAACTTACACACTTTTTAGATTTTATCGAGACGGCAGCACTTATTGATATTGCGGTAAAGTCAAAAAATCTTGAACATCAAGAAGATGAAATAAAACATGAAGTGGTTGAATTATTAAAAGAGGTTCAACGTTTTACTCTTCAAGCTTCATTACAGGCCGAAAAAGATGAACAAGAGGGCATTTTCTGGATTATCCTTGCTTTCATTATTGCAATAATTATTGGGCTGGTGCTCCCTTTCGTTATAGGTCGAGCAATCGCTAATCCCATCGTTGAACTAGCCGATAGGCTAAATGAAGTTGCCAACGGTGACGGAGACTTAAATGTTTCATTAAGTGAAAAATCAATAGATGAAACAGGTGATGTTGCTCGAGCTTTTAATCAATTTTTAGTCATGTTGAGAGCTTTGATTGGTAATACTGCGACACAAACTAGAGTGTTAGATGAATCATCGAAAGTAGCGTTAACTAATATGACCCTTACTGTTGAAAATGTTGATAAACAGCGTATTGAAACAGAGTTAGTTGCTAGTGCTGTTAACCAAATGAGCGCTACTACTCAAGTTGTCGCTAGTAATGCTGCTAGTTCATCTGAGGCAACAGAAGTGGTTAAAAATATGATGTTAAATAGTAATCGTGATGCGCTAGAAAGCCAGGCAATTATTGAGCAGCTTTCAGAAGAGGTGACTGAAACATCAAGGGTGATTCAAAACTTAGTCAATGAAACTAATAATATAGGCACTGTACTTGAAGCTATTCAAGGCATAGCTTCGCAAACAAATTTATTGGCACTAAATGCTGCTATAGAAGCGGCTAGAGCGGGTGAACAAGGAAGAGGGTTTGCGGTAGTAGCCGACGAGGTACGAACACTTGCACAACGAACACAAACCTCTACTATTGATATTCAAGAGTTATTAGAAAGATTAAAAGAAGAAGCGAATAATGCGGTATTAAGCATGAATAAAGGTACAGAAAGTGCCAATGAATGTATCGATAAAAGTAAACACGCAAGCCATACCCTTAAAGAAGCTACTGAATCGGTAATGGTCATTTCCGACTTAAATACGCAGATTGTGCAAGCGACTAATGAGCAAACTTGTGTTGTAGAAGAAATAAATCAAAACTTGTCTAATATAAGTCAAATGGCTGACAGTAATTATCAGGGAGCAAAAGAAACCTCTGATGCAAACTATACTATCGCTAATGAAGTGGAGCTGCTGCAAGATAACCTGAAAAAGTTTAAAATGTAACAATAGTTCAATCGCTTTTTATAAAACGCCTACGGGCGTTTTTTTATGCATCATTTTTGATAAGATAGGGAAAAATACCAATACATTTAATGGAGGTTAACTTGGCGTTAACGAACAACTTTTCAATGATGGCTTTGTATAATTCACGTATTAATCAGCAATTATTAGCGTGTTGTCATGCATTACCTGCAGAAGGTTTAGTGCGGGATACGCAATCATTTTTTCCTAATATTATTTCGTATTGGAACCATATACTTTTTGGTGATCTGATTATGCTAGGACGACTCGCCCGTAATGGAGTCTCTTCATTAACGCCAACGGACTTGGATAACTTACCAACACCAGTATCCACAACGGATATATATTTTACCGACTTTACTGAACTAAGTGAGGCAAGGGCACAAGTAGATGCTTTGCTGATAAAATATTGTCAAAACTTAACAGAAAGTGCTTGTGAGCAGGTGATCCATTATCAAAATACTGAAGGTGCAAACATCAGTATTAAAGTCGCTGATATGACGCAGCATCTATTTAATCACCAAACACATCATCGTGGTCAATTAACCTGCATTTTAAGTCAAATGGCTGTTGATTATGGTTGTATGGATTTACCCATGATTGTTAGTGAAGGAAGCCAGTGAGATGGATCGAGTAGATAAAATGAAGTGTCGCTTAGATAAGGTTGTTATTGTTACTGGCGGTGGTCGGGGAATTGGCGCAGCCACTGCAATACTATTAGCCGAGCAAGGTTATCGTGTTTGTGTTAACTATTTGAATCGACATGATGAAGCAGCACAAGTGGTTGACAAAATTACTAGTGCAGGCGGACAAGCATTTGCTTTTGCCGCTAATGTCGCTGAAGAAGCAGAAGTAATCAAACTATTTGAAGCGACAGAGCATCATTTTGGTACTGTCACCCATTTAGTTAATAATGCCGGCATTTTATTTACCCAATCAAGGCTAAGCGAAATTAGTTTAGAGCGTTTTAATCAAGTGCTCACCACGAATGTTAGTAGCTGCTTTTTATGTTGTAAAGAGGCAATAAAGCGAATGAACTCTGGTGGTGCTATTGTCAATGTCTCTTCGGGGGCATCGAGATCTGGCTCACCCAATGAGTATATTGATTATGCTGCATCAAAAGGTGCTATCGATACATTAACCATAGGGCTTTCAAAAGAAGTGGCTAAACAAAATATTCGTGTTAATTGCGTGCGACCAGGTTTGATTTATACCGACATGCATGCCGATGGCGGTGAGCCAGCAAGGGTAGATAGATTAAGTAGTATTATTCCTTTACAGCGTGGTGGTAGTCCAAATGAAGTGGCTAATGCCATCGCTTGGCTTTTATCGAGTGAAGCGTCCTTTGTTACAGGCACTTTTGTTGATGTAACAGGTGGGCTCTAACATTAACACTTCAAAATAGGGTCTAAACAGACACTTTTAATGATTTACTTATAAAATATTTTACTTAAGCCATGATGAAAACGCGGCAAATGTTTCATCATGGACAATTTTACTGTATAACGGCGATATGAAAATTCCAAAACGAATACAACCATTGGTTGATGATGGTTTAGTTGATGAAGTGCTTAGTCAACTAATGAGCGGCAAAGAAGCGACGGTATACACTGTTCGATGTGGTGATGAAGTTCGCTGCGCTAAAGTGTATAAAGAAGCGAGTAAACGCAGCTTTAAAAAAGCAGCTCAATACCAAGAAGGCAGAAAAAGCCGTAATAGCCGCCGCGCTAGAGCAATGGAAAAGGGCTCTAAGTATGGTCGAAGTCAGCAAGAAGAGGCTTGGCAAAATGCGGAAGTAGACGCGTTATATACACTGGCAGAAGTGGGTGTACGTGTACCTCAACCTTTTGGCTGTTTCGATGGCGTATTATTGATGGAGTTAGTCACTGATGATGCGGGTGATGTTGCACCGCGCTTAAATGATGTAGTGATGTCAAAAGAGCAAGCTATTGAAGATCATCAATTAGTGATGATTTATGTGATGCGCATGTTATGTGCGGGCGTTGTTCATGGTGATTTATCTGAATTTAATGTATTGGTTGATGACTACGGCCCAGTAATTATTGACCTACCTCAAGCGGTAGATGCTTCGGCGAATAATAATGCTAAAGCTATGTTAATTCGCGATGTTGAAAACATGACTAATTATTATGGGCAATTTGCCCCTGAATTATTATTAAGTAAGTATGCTCATGAAATGTGGGCACTCTATGAAAGCGGTGAGCTAACGTTAAAAACAAAACTAACGGGGCAGTTTGCTGAAAATAATCAGTCAGCTAATGTGGATACCGTAATAGAAGAAATCAAAGCAGCTTTTGCTGAGGAGCAGGAGCGATTACAACGTATTGCAGAAGCTAATGCGGTTGATGAGTAGGTAATAAAACGCAAAACTATTGGTGTTTATACATGAAATGGTGCTCTTGGTTTAATACTATGAGCACCATTTTTTTTGTTTAGCTATTTCATGAGCGTTGCTGTTAAGAAGTTGCCATGAATGTATATCTTTTAGCGATATTTAACTTAGCTGCTAAGTTCGGATTTTGAGATACCACCATACCAAAGGTATTAAAATAATGATCTCAATCCCGACATATATCCATTGTTTAACCACTGAGCCGTCTAACATTATCCCGATTAATCGTGCAATCAGTAAACCAAAAATTAACGAAGCGCTGGTGGCTGCCAACGTAATTATCCATGGTTGTAATTGATGGTGAAAAATAAGTAAAGATCCGAAGCCTATCAGTAAGCCCCACCAAATTCTGCGCTCGACTGCTTCAAATGTATCTTCAGGGATCGGCTTATTACTTATTAGTTCAGGGTTTGCCGTTAATATAATGCCAATAATGATTAATGCTATAGCAATACATCTTAATATTAAGCTAGATTCTATCAAAATTTATATCCTTATTTTTATCGAACAATCAAGGCTTTAATCTCAGCCATTGCTTGTTTGGTGGCAAGGTACCCCAGTTCAATGGCTTGGGCTTTTTCATCAAAGGCTGCTGTGCTAGTTGGCTCATTATTAATGGTAATAACGACATCTGCACTATTCAGCTCTTCTTTTGATAGCCGGCAACTTTGCATCCTAAAAGCAGCGAGCGTTACTTTGCCAATGCCTAGCTCAGGTTTAGCTTGGTTGTGGCAATAGATATCGACGGCAATGACTTTTTTCGCGCCTAATTTTCTAGCGGTATAAACAGGTACAACACTGAATATTCCCCCATCAACAAGAATATCCCCCTGACTTTCTACGGGGACAAATGCGCCAGGAATGGTCGATGAGGTTTGAACGGCATGACCGGGATTTCCCGAACGGATCATAACCGTTTTTTGAGTTGTTAAGTTAGTCGCGGTGACGGCTACCGGTATTGGGAATTGCAATAGGTCATCATATTCAACTTGGCTATTCACCCATGATGACAACTTTTTACCGTTGATGATTCCTGCTGAAGAAAATACATAATCGGCTATGTCAGATATACCGACACTATTTATTGCCGACTCCATTTCTTTGTAGTGCATTCCTGAAGCATATAAAACAGCAGCAATTGAGCCTGCGGATGTGCCACTGACGACATCAAGTTTGATGCCTTCTTCTTCTAACGCCTTGATGACACCTAAATGCATAAAACCACGAACCCCACCACCACCAAAGGCAATACCAAGCCCGTACTCTCCATTTTTCACAGGCTTTGACACATTTAAATCGTTATAGATATTAGCGGTTGAACAGCCGATTAAAAACAAAGTGCTAAGTGTGATGACTAACTTTTTAAACATAATTTTTCCTAAATAAATACATTTACAGCGACCAATCAAAAATGACCGTTCCAAATTGCTCTGGAAGTTTATTTGCATGCCGTTATCTGCTGTAGTAGTGTTGTGGTAAATGTATTATAAGTATCATTTTTATGTGTAAATAGGCGTAATAATCTTAAATATTTGCCTATTTGTATCTGTAGTGGTTTTTAAGGCTGGCGTATGATTAAAAATAAGATAAAACAAATTATTGAAAGTCGTATCAGTGAAGATGGCATCATTGAAACGGGTATAAAGGGAGTAAACCTATTTAGGGTTACTACCTCTATTCCTTGTGCTCCTGCTGTCTATGAGCCGACTATTGTTATCATAGTAAGTGGCAAGAAGGAGGCTATTCTTAATGGCAGTCGCCATATTTACGATAATAGCCAGTATTTATGCTGCACCATGTCAATGCCTGTTGAAGCGGGAACGCCGGAAGCTTCTTTAGATGATCCTTTACTTGGTGTGTATATTTCTCTTGATACAAAAGTAATGACCGAGTTAGCCATAGAAATGGAAAGCGCAAGAGGTGCAATAAAACGCCCTAAAAGTAGCTCATTACCGCAAGGGATTTCTTTATGTCATTGGGATGACACATTTAGTGATGCTTTATTACGATTACTTCAATTAGAAGAAAACACCACTGATATGTCAATTCTTGGACAAAGTCGGTTGCGTGAGTTGTATTACTCGGTTTTAAAAGGCGAGGCAGGTATTTCTGCAAGACGAGCCTTTGGTGTCGGGAACGAAATCGCTCGCTCTATTGAGTACCTTTCTTCCAAACTTAAGGAAAGTGTTACTATCGAGGACTTAGCTTCTGAAGTCGGCATGAGTCGCGCCGTTTTTCATCGTAAATTCAAACAAGCTACTATGATGTCACCTATTCAGTTTATTAAATCGATGCGTTTGAATAATGCTGCAATGAAAATTTCTGCAGGCATGAATGTAAGTAAGGCTGCCATGGATGTAGGTTATGTCAGTTCATCTCAATTTAGCCGTGAATTTAAGCGGATGTATGGTCAGTCGCCTAAGCAATGGAGTCAACCTAAAGAGTTAATTGACAGTGCTGCGTTATAGCTCCTTTGTGCAAATGCCTTTAAAGAGTTAGTGAAGATAATCAGAGCCTTTTATTAACCGTTATTTCTTAATGTTGACTAAGCCTTCGTCGAGCAACTTTATCGCATTTTTAGTATCTTTTGACTTGCTAAAGGCTACATAGATATCGCTTTTATGGTTAATTTTTCCTTTTTTTATATGGCTAAGATTTAGCCCCATTTTATCTAATTTACTTTTAGCAACTTCATCAAACATTATGGCGACATCGACCCTTTTTTTTATTAAAAGCTGAATAAGCTGTGTTTGGTTGCTTACTCTAACTTCATTAAATCGATTTTTATTCTTTTCGTAGTTATCGCCATATTCGTAACCAATGATCACACCTACGGATGTCGATTCAGGTATTTCATTAACCGAGTTGAAGTTCATTGTTGAATCATTGTGATAATAAAATGAAGCAGTGGCCTGTAAGATAGGTGTTTTACCAAAATCAAATATTTCAATTGTGCTTTGTTGCTTGGTGACATTAAAGGCACCGTCAACTTGTCCAAGTTTAGTCATCTTTAATGCTCTGGCGTAGGGCACGGCAATAAATTCAACTTCAACATTGACTGAGTTATACGCAGCTTGAATAATTTCTTTGGAAATCCCGTTACCGTTTTCATCCGAAAAGGGAGGCCAGCTAGTTTCAGCTGCAAGTGTTATTGACTCCATAGCAGCAGAGTTTTGACCTAAAGTAAAAATAGTAATGATAAATAAGGTTCGAAGAAACATCACAAATTTTAAGTCTTTCTAAGGTATGGGTATCATGTATTATACGAGAAAAACCTTACATTGTTAAAATTTGAAAAAGGAAGCCAACTCCTTTAATACATGCCTATAAGTACTTCTCTATTGGCAATAATTGTAAAAGCCTTGATGTTATTCGCTCTGTCAAATCGGTTTCGGGCTCTTTATCCCAGTTTTCCTCACCTGAATACCAGTGCACTTTTCCATCCGTTAAGTCCAATCGCCAGCTATTTTCTTCGCTCATCGCTTGCTTTATCTCATGTTTAAGTTGAGTAGCTACACTTTGGTTTTCAATAATCAGTAATGATTCGGTATTGAGGTAAGTTGAGCGTAAATTAAAATTAAATGAGCCGATAACCGCGATATTCTCATCAAAAACGACAGACTTAGCATGAAGGCCATAAGGGGCTATGGGCGCGCATTTTTTTGCGTTTTTTGTCGAGTCTTTACATAGGCTTGTATCAGGTTTTAACTCGAACAACTGTATGCCTTCTTTGAGCATATCTTTACGTCGACCCGCATACCCTGAATGATTGGTCACTAAATCATTTGAAGCCATAGAGTTGGTTAAAGCACTTATCTTTACGCCATTGTTGGTTAAAGTATTTAATGACTTTAATTGGCGATCATCAAAGATTAAGTAAGCTGACTCAATGACCATTTCGTGTGTCGATTGCTGTGCTAATTCCGTTAACAATTTGGCGGTAGCTTTAGGAACATCGGTGTTGCTGGCGTCATCAGGTACCGCTTGATCAGAAATAAAGCGAGCTTGAACCCATGTCATTTCAGGTAATAGCGCTTTTAAGAAAGTGTTCGCTTGTTTATTACCCGCGGGTAGTGGAGGGTAATGCTGATATATAGGTGCTTCTAGGTTTTCTAATATCGAAATATCAGGTGAAACGTTTTCGGTTAGTAAATTAACAGGGTAAGACCAGCGACTGCTCCAATATTGAGTAAAGCTTGTCTGGATATCTGAAACGACTGAGCCCATTACTAGTACATCACGGTCACGAAAATTTATTTCATCCGAAAGATCAAAATACTCATCACCTATATTACGACCTCCAACAATAGCCAAAGTGCCGTCAACGGTAAATGATTTGTTATGCATACGACGGTTAAGCCTAGAGAAGTCACTGAGCACATTAACCCATTTAATAAACCCGTGGCGACTTGGAATAGGGTTAAATATACGGATTTCAATTTTAGGGTGAAGATCAAGGGCTGCTAATAGGCTTTCACGTTCATTTAAGTTGATATCATCTAACATGACACGAACTTGAACGCCTCGGTTTGCTGCTGCTAATAAACGGCTTGCTAAGTAACTGCCCGAAGAGTCAGAGTTCCAAATATAGTATTGAATATCTATACTTTGCTCTGCTGATTCGATAAGTGCCAGTCGCTGAGACAAAGCATCCCAGCCAGTATTTTGTATTAAGACAGCGCTTGTTGCATCTTTTGGCTCATAACTCGCTGTTAACTGGGTCAAGCTAGTGAGTCTTTGTGATGGTGATGGTTCAATAGGATGCATCATTTCCTCTGGAAGTGATGCGCAGCCAGTGATTGTGGCAATTAAAAGTAAAATTGAAATGTAATGTTTAAACACAGGCACGGGTTATATTTCCTTGTTAACACTAACTAAGCCAAGACGTAATGTTTTATGGGCTAAACTGTTAATTTTTTCGAACAGATTTTTTTGAAGGTTTAGATAACTCAAAATCAAACTCATCAGGAAAAAGTACCAAACCCTCTTCTGCTTGATTGGGAAAAACTACGATAGCTAAGTCATCATCTGCTAAGCCGTTGGTCCAACTGTTTTGCCATTTGCTTAGCGAAATTGCTTCAGCTTTACAGTCTTGCCAGTCGTCAGTAATCCATTCTTGTGCAAATTCTTTGTTGGGCCATACCGGCACGCAATCTTCGTCTTCGGTGTTTAACATCATACAGCCGTGTTCATCCACTAAAACCCAAATCTGCTGAGATTCGAGGACAGTATCTACAAAATACTTAAAACGTTTTTGCTCGTTATACTGCTCAATGGTGTTTATTAAATCAGGCGTTAAGGTCATCACAAAAGTTACTCTTGGGGGAAAGCGTTATAGTACAAAGTTATCCGCAGCGGAACAAATGATATTTGCGAGCAACTGACCTAAGGTTTGTTGGATAAACTGAGTAAACTATTGGTTTGATCAATATGAAAATCAAACAGTCGTAAAAAGTTCATACCTAATAATCCATCATTATTTGAGGTCATGTATGGGTTTACTGCAAACTTAAAGTTATCTACGCGATAACCGTGTAATTCAAAATGTTCCACTTGATAAATGCTGCTAGATATTTCACCTCCAGCGGTCATTAATACAATATCGCTTATATAGCTCAGCTGGCGAGTTGACGCTAAATTATCAAAAAATTCTTGTGATAAAACCGAAATACTAGCCCCGGTATCTATCAGCAAGTTAACTTTGTCGTGGTTGTTAATTACCCCTTCAACAACAAAGTGAACTCCTTGACGTACAAGTGGGATCATAGCGGGTTGTTGCAAGGCCATTTCGATAAGTTTTACTAGCTCATGGGCTTTAACTTGATAGTTTGGCTCAATAAGTAAAGAGTCAACACTTTCTCTCGCTAATTGGTACTCACCTTGATGAAATTGTGCTTGAGCTAATGCCCATAAAGCTTCACTACTTTGTGGCGTGATAACAAGCACTTCACTAGAGAAGTTAGCTAACTCAAACCATAATTCATTTTGTAAAAGGCGAGAGATTTCTTGGCGTACTAGCTGGTTAGCATACTCATTACTTTGTTTTTGTAAGTTAAAGTCTTGCGTATGGTATTGAAGTTCGAAGGCACTTTTTATCGCCATGAGTATTTGTTGTTTGGCTATGTGTAGCTCAACAAAAAGAAATAGAAAATCAAGATCGTCAGGGGAGTAGGCCAAGTAGGCATCTAAAGACTCTGCTACAATTTGATACTGCTTAGTGTTCAATAATTGTTGGCTATCATTAAGCCAATAGCTTTTAACCGTGCTTAATTGGTTGGTGCCTTCTTGGGGGAGTTCATAAAGTAAATTAGCCGCTTCAAAAAACTGTTTAGCTTGGATGTTTTTTTTAATTTCATCAACGACATTCGTCTGTTGATTGTTATTAAAGTTAGAATGTTTTGTCGCTTTTTCAGTGCTGCGAGAGCTATCAAAAGAGTCATTCTTCAACGTTTTAGTTGTAGATAGTGTTGTTGGCACCTCTTCTTGTAGGTACCCCATCGCTTCCTCAACTAAATTGAAGGCTTTTATTTGAACGAAGAAGTAAATATTTAAACATAGTGAAGCTATAAATATTGAAACAAATAATAATCGCAACATAATAAGCATTAACAAGGGGAGTTAAGCTAGTGTCGCCAAAATTTGTCGAAAAAGCTATTGTTTATAGTTAAATTGTTTTTGCTGTTTATAATAATGAAATTTGTAATAAGCCAGTATTTTACTAGTTAACTATTGAGATATTTAATGATAAAGTTTTATTTGTCCTTACCACTACTAGATAAAATAAACATGAAATTACTTCCATCAAAAGTTATTACCGCTTGTGCACTTATGTTAGTCACTAATATTGCTGCAGCAGAGCCAGCCAAATCAGAAAAACACGCAAAAGGTGCTAATAAAGTACGTCATGCCGTTTTTACAATGCTTGGCGCTAATATGGGGCCATTAGGTGGTATGGCAAAAGGTAAAATTCCACTTAATGCCAAAGTAGTCGAGAAGAACGCCATTAGAATTAACCAACTGTCTTATATGATTGCTGACTATACACGAACAGATACTAGCGGTTATAAGGTTAAATCAGATGCGTTAAAAGACGTTTGGACTAAACGTGAGGCTTTTGAAAAAAGAATTGATGATTTAACGAAAGCTTCGGCAAAACTGATTGAAGTTTCTACCTCTGGCGATGAAGGCGCAATCAAAGCGGCAATTGGCGGCGTAGGTAAAACGTGTGGCGGTTGTCACGATGACTTTAAAAAAGATTAAGCAATTTCTTAATCTTAAGTCAGTTTAAGTTACGATAAGGTCTGTATTATCTCTAGATAACGTCAGACCTTATTTTTTAGATTTCTATTAATAATAAAACTCTTCTTCTACAGGTATGTTCAATACCAAGAGCCAATACAAAAACACAATAATCATCAATATTATGACCAGTGCTAATAAAAGCTTCGATGATTTTATATCACTAGTTGTTTCATCAATATTTGCTTTGTAGCCGGTAATCATAGGCAATATCAAATTTATTTTTCGAGCAAATAAATAATAAAATACCGCAATTATATGGACAGCCGAAACCAAAATAATGCCATCAAAAGCGTAATGATGAATTTGAGCGAGATATTTTTGTGCTGAGTTACTGACACTGTCGTAATATGGGCCTGTGGTAAAAACATCATCATTCATAAATAAACCGCTGACGGCTTGCGATAAAAGCAAGGTTAGCATCACTACCACCATCAAGCCGCCAAGAGGATTATGGCCAGTAGTACTGTAACTTTTATTACTTTTAACCTTTTCAAGGTAGTTTTTTATCGATTGCATGCTAGGAATGAATTGTGAAAACTTGGCATGTGTTGTCCCAAATATACCCCATAGCAGGCGAAATATTATCAAGCCTAAAATAAAGTAACCAATTTTAAGATGGTAATCTATTAAGCCTTTTTCGCCATCTGAGGTATACCATGCCGCAAATATTGATATCACCAGCAACCAATGAAATAACCTGACGGGCAGATCCCAAATGAGTCGTTTTTTTGTCATTATTTTTTCGTTCGTGTTGTGCTTTCCTGTCAAAAAGAGGAAAGCCAGTTTATATAATTTAGTTACTATATTATATAAATTAACGCATGGGTTAATAAACAGCTAAAGCTTGTTTAAGGCACATATTAATTTGCCGATTTTGTTTTATAAAGGCACTTTTATATGAAGTATTGGAGAGGTTGGCGTTTATAGGATTATAAACGCCTCATTTATTAGCGAAAGTTTAACGATCTATTTGTTCTTTAATTTGTTCCATGCTGGCATGACGAACATCTTTACCCTCTACTAAATAGACTATGTATTCGCATAAATTAGTGGTGTGATCGCCAATACGCTCTAATGCACGGGCACACCAAGTTACTCGTAAAGCGTTTTTAATTTCTCTAGGGTTCTCCATCATTTTAGTGACGAGAAGGCGAGAGATATTGTCAAACTCTTCATCAATAATATTATCATTTTTAATAATGTTTAACGCGCTTTCTACATCCATTTCAGCGTATGCTTTTAAAGCACAACTTAACGTTTCGCTGACATGTTTACCTAAGTGTCTAAGCTCAACTAAAGGGCGAGAGCCTTCTTCTTCGGCAAAGTTACCTTTAGCAAGTTTAATGGCATTTTTGCCAAACTTAACCGCTTCATCACCCATACGCTCAAGATCGGTAATGCTTTTAATGACACTGACCAATAAACGAAGGTCACTAGCGGCAGGTTGACGTCTGGCTAATATTTGCGTGCAATACTCATCAATTTCTAACTCCATAGTATTGACTTTTTGGTCACGCTCAATCACTTTTGACGCTAAGGTTGAGTCAGCATTTAGCACTGAATTTAAACCGTCGTTAACTTGTTGCTCTACTAACGCACCCATATCCATCACTAGGTTTCGTACTTGTTCAAGCTCTTCATTAAAACGACGTGAAATATGCTTGTCTAAATGTAATTTTGTGGTGAAACCAGATTGGGTTTCTGTCTCTTTTGATGTAGTCATGTGATTCTCCATTTAACCAAAGCGGCCAGTGATATAGTTCTCAGTTAACTTGTGACTTGGTCGAGTAAAAATATCTTCTGTTTTACCCATTTCGACCAATTTACCCATATGAAAATAAGCAGTGTGCTGTGAAACACGTGCCGCTTGTTGCATTGAGTGGGTCACAATAGCAATAGTGTATTTTTCCTTTAATTCATCTATTAGCTCTTCAATAATCGCTGTAGCAATTGGGTCAAGTGCTGATGCTGGCTCATCCATTAGGATCACCTCAGGACTTACCGCAATGGTTCTAGCAATACATAAACGTTGTTGTTGTCCGCCTGACAAACCAGTGCCGGGATCTTTTAGTCGGTCTTTAACTTCGTTAAATAATCCCGCTTTTTGCAAACTTGTTTCAACAATTTCATCTAATTCTGCTTTAGAGTTGGTTAAGCCGTGAATACGAGGGCCGTAAGCAACATTGTCATAGATAGATTTAGGAAAAGGGTTTGGCTTTTGGAATACCATACCGACACGGGCTCTTAGTAGCACAGGATCAAGATCTTTAGCATAAATATCTTCATCATCGAGTAGAAGTTGACCTGTAATACGACAAATGTCGATAGTGTCATTCATACGATTTAAACAACGTAAGAAGGTTGATTTACCACAGCCTGACGGGCCAATTAGCGCGGTTACTTGGTTTTTTGCCAAATCTAGGCTGACATCGTGAATGGCTTGTTTTTCACCATAATAAACATTGGCGCCTCTGATCTTCATCTTGGCATTATCAGCATAGATATTGCCAACAGTTTCTGTCAGCTCTATGTCAGCTAACTGGTCTTGGTTAATTTCTGTATTATTCATGATTTCGTCTCAAACCTATTTCTTTTCAAACTTAGAGCGCAACACGGTTGCTGTTACATTAATAACTAACAATAGTGTTAATAGCACTAATATAGCGGCGGATGTTTTGGCTAAGAAAGCTCTTTCTGGACTATCTGCCCATAAGTATATCTGTACGGGTAATACGGTTGCTGAATCTACGATGCTGGTAGGAACATCAACAATAAATGCTACCATGCCGATCATTAGTAATGGCGCTGTTTCACCTAACGCTTGTGCAATTCCTATAATAGCACCGGTAATAATACCTGGCATCGCTTGTGGCAGTACATGCGAGAAGGTGACTTGCATTTTTGATGCACCTAAACCCAATGCGGCTTCTCTAATTGAAGGTGGTACCGCTTTAATGGCTGCACGACTGGCAATAATAATTGTGGGTAAAGTCATTAACGTTAAAACAATACCACCAACTAATGGCGCAGAGCGAGGGAGACCAAACAGGTTAATAATTACCGCCAGACCCAGCAAACCAAACACAATAGAAGGTACAGCAGCTAAATTATTGATGTTAATTTCTATTAAATCAGTAATTTTATTCTTAGGTGCGAACTCTTCTAAGTATAAAGCGCCGGCGACACCCAGTGGAAAAGACAGCATTAAGGTAACAAACATAGTAAGCAAGGTGCCCATTAATGCGCCTTTAATACCGGCTAGTTCAGGCTCTCTTGAGTCACTGGAAGTGAAGAAGCTCACATTGAAACGACTTTCTATACGCTCTTCATTGTTAAGCTTAGCTAACCATTTAGCTTGTTGCTCATTGATACGCAAGCCAGCTTCTCCAGAGGCAAAGTCTTCTTTTAGATAACTATCAACATCATCATCAAGCCTAACCCATATAGTGACGGTTTCATTAAAGTCTTCAGGTGATGATATAAGCTCATCTTTTATCGTGAACTCAGCATTGGTAGAGAATAACTTAAAGATTGCTCGTTTCTCTTTTCTTGATAACTTGGTGGTTTCTTCATCCATAAACATCGGATAAATAGAGTTTCTAAGCACTTTACGGTAATCAGCCGTTTTTAACTGCTCAGTTAATTCATAACCACTTAACTCATCAGCTACGTTTAACCAATTACTTTTATAATTTACATCAAGTTTTACCCAATGTTGATGAAAGGCGGGTAAGGCTTTGTTAGTGATATCACTAATCAAAGTTACCACAAGTAAAAAACCAAACAGTACCGCAAATAAACCTATGCTCTTAAAACGCCTTTCTTTTCTATGACGCTTTTTAAGGCTTAAAGCAACCTTCTCTGTGGTGGATAATGCTCTAGAAAGCTCGTTATTAGCAGGCACAATATTCTCCATTTCGCTGTTTTCTTTTGAATTAGTCATACTGCTCTCGATATTTCTGTACGACTTTCAACGCTAAAATATTTAAGCCGAGTGTGGTAATAAATAACATTAGCCCTAATGCAAATGCTGCTAGTGTTTTCGGGCTATCGAATTCTTGATCACCGGTTAGCAAGGTAACTATTTGCACGGTCACTGTGGTGACTGAATCCAATGGATTAGCGGTTAAGTTGGCTGCCATACCAGCGGCCATTACCACTATCATGGTTTCACCAATTGCACGGGAAATAGCAAGTAAAATTGCACCGACAATACCGGGTAGGGCAGCTGGAATAAGCACTTTTATCACAGTTTCACTCTTGGTTGCTCCCATGCCAAACGACGCTTCTTTCAATGCTTTAGGCACAGCGCTGATTGCATCTTCAGATAAAGAAGAAACAAAAGGAATAATCATGGTGCCCATAACTAAGCCTGCTGCTAATGCACTTTCTGAAGCGACACTTAAACCAAAGTATTCACCAACACTTCTAATAACAGGCGCTACGGTTAATGCTGCAAAAAATCCGTAAACAACCGTTGGGATACCCGCAAGTACTTCAAGCATAGGCTTAGCAAAACTACGTAACTTTGCACTGGCATATTGGGATAAATAAATAGCGATCATTAAACCAACAGGCACAGCTAGCATCATAGCGATGAATGTAATTAGCATAGTACCGGCAAATAAAGGTACCGCACCAAAAGCGCCTGAGCCACCGACTTGATCTTCACGCATCGCTGTTTGTGGACTCCACTGAGTACCAAACATAAACTCTACTGGCGAAACGCTTTTAAAGAATTGTATTGATTCAAATAATACCGAAACGACAATACCTACAGTAGTAAGTATGGCAATAGCAGATGAAGCAATTAAAATACCACGAATAATGGTTTCTGATTTTTGTCTGGCGGCATAGGTTAAGCTAAATTTTCTTACTAAAACGATAACACTGACCACGGCTATGATAAGCACTAATGCTGTTCTTAACCAACTCGCTTGTTCATTAAGATTTTGTAGCTGTATGGCGGCTTGATACTGACTTTGTACCGCAATTTCACTTGAATCTTTTATGGATTGTATTAAAACGCTAGCTGATTCAGATGATGCTAAAGAGCGGATATTATTTAGGTAAAGACCTAAATCAATTTTTGAAAGGGATTGGATATTTTCAGGCAATGTACTAGTAAGTAATTGCTCAATCACAACCTGCTCTGCACTGTTAAATATTAATAATGCAATTAATGCCGGTAAACCACAGACCATAGCCGTTAACAAGCCAAACTGCTCAGGTAAACAAGTTAAATCCTTTTTATGCTCAGCGCCACCAACAACGTTTAAAGAACGTTGAATACCAAACCAGTAACTAAATAAAGTTAGACCCAGTAGCACTAAAAAAAGTAAAGATGAATTCATATTATAAAACCAAATATTACAAGATTATTTAAAACTTTCTAAACGAATAAACGCGCAGCGCTAATAACTTGTTAAAGCTACTAACGATGCGCGACAATTTTTAATGTATTCGCTCTTAATTTAATGCAAGAGGAGTTAACGATAAGACGTTTTTACGAACTGTAGCCAGCTTGTCTTCACCTAAAGGAATTAGGCCTCGGTCTGTTAAGTAACCTTCTTCACCCATAGCGGCTTCTGAGGTGTATTCTTTTAAGAATTCTAAGATGCCAGGTACTTTGCCAACGTGAGCGTTTTTCACGTAAAAGTAAAGTGGGCGTGATACTGGGTAAGACCCATCAGCAATAGCGTCGAATGAAGGAGCTTGGCCATCAATGATAGAGCCTTGTAACATATCGCTGTTTTGATCTAGGAAACTAAAACCAAAAATACCAAATGCTTTCGGGTTAGCCGTTAGCTTTTGTACGATTAAGTTATCGTTTTCACCTGCTTCAATATAAGCATGGTCTTCACGAACACTGTGACAAACTTCTTTGTAGTGTGATTTGTTTTTCTTTTTCATGGCTTTAATCCATGGGAAAGTTTTACAACCACCTTCAAGTACTAATTCAGCAAAGGCATCGCGGGTACCTGATGTTGGTGGTGGACCTAACACTTCAATTTTATTAGCTGGAAGAGTAGGGTTAATGTCGCTCCATAATTTATAAGGGTTAGCCACTAATGTTTCACTACTGTCTTTAGCTGGAACTTCTTTAGCAAGCGCTAAAAACAACTCTTTACGAGTTACTTTCATTGCCTTGGCAGCATTTGAGTTAGCTACTACGATACCGTCATAACCTAATAAAACTTCAGTAATGCTGGTAACACCATTTTTAGCACACATATCAAATTCACTTTTTTTCATACGACGTGAAGCATTTGATAAGTCAGGCGTGTCAATAGCATTGCTAGCACAGAATAACTTCATGCCGCCGCCAGTACCTGTTGATTCAATTTTTGGTGTTTTAAAGTTAGTGCTTTTGCCAAAACGTTCAGCGACTACAGTTGAAAATGGATAAACCGTTGAAGAGCCAACAGCAGTAATCATGTCACGGCTATTAGCGTTAGCAACGTTACTCATTAATGCACTTGTTGCGAGTGATAAGCCGATTACTGTTGTTAATGTGTTTTTCAATACATTGTTCATATTATTTCTCACTTGTTAAGTTTTGAGAGTTATAAAAATTAATTTATGAAGTTTTAAAAGTTGCGTGCAGTTTAAAAATTTAATGTGACAGTTACATGAACGAAATATTACAGTTGTGTGACAGTGTTATTTTCATTTAATAAATCTTTAAAAAGATGCTGTACTCTGTGAAAATTATGTGTAAAAATATTCTTACAAATCGCGTAATTAAAACTTTACGATTTTGTGTTTTTATTTTTGGTTGAGCTGTATCCCTTTAAAAGTGCACTTTGATCTTTTCAATATCTTCTGCAAATCTTATTTTTATCCCGCGCATTAATGTTTTTGTTATACAGAATAAATAATTAGGAATAAGCCATGACCACCGCAACAGCTGAAAATGCAACTCATACCAGTACATTAAATGATATTCATGTTAATGAAGAACATGTGCTAATGACCCCAGAACAACTTAAAGAAGAGTTGCCGTTAAAAGAGCCAGGTCGCGAGTTTGTTAAATCGTCACGTAAAATTATTGCTGACATAATTCACAAGCGTGATCCTCGTTTATTAGTCATTAGTGGACCATGTTCAGTTCATGACGTGGAAGCTGCTAAAGAATACGCGAGAGCCTTAAAAAAACTTCATGACAAACATCAAGACTCTCTTTATGTGGTCATGCGTGTCTATTTTGAAAAGCCACGTACAACGGTTGGTTGGAAGGGCATGATTAATGATCCACATATGGATGGTTCATTTGACGTTGAAGCAGGCCTTAGAAAAGCACGTGAATTACTGATTTATTTAACAGAGCTAGGTTTACCTCTAGCAACAGAAGCGCTCGACCCTATTAGCCCACAATATTTAGCTGAATTATTTAGCTGGTCGGCAATCGGTGCGCGTACGACAGAATCACAAACCCATAGAGAAATGGCTAGTGGTTTGTCTATGCCGATAGGTTTTAAAAATGGTACAAATGGTAGCTTAGATGTGGCCATTAATGCCTTACAATCGGCGGCTTCGTCACATCGTTTCATGGGTATTAACCGTCAAGGGCAAGTGGCTTTAATCAAAACCTCGGGTAACCCTGATGGTCATGTAATTTTACGAGGTGGTAAACAGCCTAATTATGACAGTGTAAATATCAGCGAATGTGAAGCAGTACTGGCTAAGCATAAATTAGAGCCAGGTATCGTTGTGGATTGTAGTCATGGTAATTCAAATAAAGATTACCGACGTCAGCCTCTGGTTGCGACAAATGTTTTTAATCAAATAATTGAAGGTAATAAGTCAATTATTGGTATCATGTTAGAAAGCAACATTAAGGCTGGTAATCAAAGTAGCGAATTAGCGATTGCGGATATGGAATATGGCGTTTCAGTTACCGATGCTTGTATCGATTTAGACACCACCATTACCTTATTAAGTGAAGCAGAAGATATGCTTAGTGATGCGTTGAAAAAACGAGTTGTAAGATAAATTCGACTTAAGTCTTTAAAGAGAAAAATGAGAAAATATGAGTAATTTTGACGAAAGCCTTAAAGCTTTACGTGATGAAATAGATGATATTGATAGCCAGTTAGTGGCTTTACTAGCGAAGCGCTTGTCGGTAACAACGAAAGTCGGCGCGCTCAAAAGTGCTGAAGGTCGTCCTATTTTTGCACCTGAACGTGAAGCTTGTTTAATTGAAAAGCGCAGAAATCAAGCTGAAGAAGCAGGGTTAAGCGGCGATTTGATTGAAGATATTCTACGTCGATTAATGCGTGACTCATATGTCAGCCAAGATGCCAGTGGCTATCAATGTATCAACCCTGATTGTAAAAAGGTCGTTGTAGTTGGCGGTAAAGGGCAGCTTGGTAGTATCTTTGTGGACTTATTCCAACGCTCTCACTATCAAGTAGCTATTATTGAACAAGAAGATTGGCCAAATAGTGATGCCATATTGGCTGAAGCAAGTTTGGTGATAGTTGCTGTACCTATTCGATTAACGGCGATGGTTATTCATCACCTAAACAATTTACCAGAAGATTGTATTTTGGCTGACTTTACCAGTGTTAAAGAGCAGCCTTTATATGAAATGATGAAGGTACATTCAGGACCTGTGGTAGGTTTACACCCTATGTTTGGTCCAGATGTCACGGGATTAATTAAACAAACTATTATTGTTTGTGATGGCCGTGAGCAAACACAGTATCAATGGCTACTCGAGCAATTTAGAGTGTGGGGTGCTAAAACGTTTCAAGTGACAGCTCACGAGCATGATCAAGCTATGTCTATGGTGCAAGTGATGCGACATTTCTCCACCATTGCTTATGGCTACCATCTAATGGCTGAAGGGGCGGATATTGAAAACTTAGTCAATATGAGCTCGCCCATTTATCGGTTAGAGTTGATCATGGTAGGGCGCTTATTTGCACAAGATCCAATTTTATATTCAGATATCATCTTTTCTAATCCTGATAATATCACCATGATGAAACGCTTTGCTTATCGATTCTTAGAATTGTTAGAAGATGTAGAGCTAGGTGATAAAGAAGCATTTGTCACTATGTTTGAGCAAGTTTCTACATGGTTTGGTGATTATGCCAATGACTTCTTAGCTGAAAGTAAATCAATGCTATTAAAGGCTAATGAGTTGAAAAAACATTAACCTTATTTTGGTTAATGTTTAGATTAAAAACGATAAGCTAAGCCAATTGAAATTTGGCTGTCTAGCCAGATGGCATCGTCAAAGTGGGCATAACAAGTGTCACTTTGACAAAACAAATTCTCATCGTCTTGAATTAACGTTGCATATATTCTCAGCTCAGTGATCAAGGCTAGGCTGTCAGAAAACTCATAACGAGTCCCAACAGATGCGGTAATCGACGGATAAATATCATTATCAAAGTCACTATCAAAGTAGGTGGCACCAACACCTATTCCAACAGACGTTGTATAGCTTCTGTCTCTGAATAACGCAACGCCATTAAAGTGTGCATAAAGCGTATCAAATGAATGCGTAGACTGAGCTATGTTATCGGTGAAATCTCGAGAAACATAATTAATAAGTACCTGACCTTGCCCATTTGGGGAGTCTTGCCAAGAAAAAGCGAGACCAAAATTTGGCTCGTCAGTTGTAGGTAATGTAGCAGTATTGTCACCGCTATCTAATTTGGGACTGAAGGTATAGCCTACAAGTGGCATTATTTCCAAACCAGTTGCCATAGTTAAGGTGGGTAATGTTAAAAAGCCAAACGCTATACATCCATATGTATAACGCTGAAGAAGCTTCAATGGGGGCATGATTGAATGTTCCTTAGTAGTTAATTTTTAGTATTGTTATATCTTTAGCTTACTCTGCTTTAAGTGAAATACAAGTAACAAACAAGCAAGTTTATTATTGGATATTTTGTGTTGGCAAAGCTAGCAATGTGAGTAATAACTCACCGCCTAGTTGATTAGCAATTAGGCCTTGCTCATCACCAAGCGGAGATAGCTGAAGGTTATTAAATGTTTTTGTCTGCTTTACGCCATTTTCAATATTGCTCAACTCAAGGGTATTGATATTTATCGCTTGTATTTTTAATTGATTTTGTGGTTTACCTCGCTTCTTACCCCCTTGTTTATGTTCAATAATGGGACCTGCTTGAGGGTGACTTTTGGCATAGGCTAGCGCATCTAATTCAGGATGTTCTTGTGCATAACGTTGAGCACTTATTTCAGGGTAGAGCTTAGGATAGTCTTGAGCAAGTTGCTCTTTTATTTGTGCCGTTATTACTTGAATGTTGCTTTGCTTGTTTGCCTTTATTTCGCCTGAAAGTATTTCAGAATTGATGATTAATTTATTGATTGATAACTGTTTGATGTTGGTGACAAAAACGTTGTTTTTATTTACTGTTGGCGCATTCTTAAAAGGGGAGGTACTGATTGTTGATTGGGCTGGGTCTATTAACGCTAATTCTACTTTCACCTCATCAATTGTCATTAGGTATTTTTCACTATAACCTGCCATGTTTTCTAATGTGATGTCAGTAAAGGTACCTACACCTTCATTCGCTGAAAAATCGACTAACGCGAGCGCTGTTGGTTGCTTGGTGTAATATTGTCCTTGTAATTGAATTTGGCTTTTTAAAAATTCATTGAGTGAGCCATTGGCTAAATACCAGAGCATGGTGCTAAAAAAAACTAATAAGGTGAAGGCAAGTATGGCTAATTTATTCAAAGTACTATCTCTTGATGACGGATTGACTTAACAAGCGAATTTAGCTGTTAACAATTAAAAGTCGAATTGTAGGTAAATGGTGTTGTAATTACTACCACCTTTTATCCGCCCAAACTGAGAGGCAGATTCAAAAATAGCAGATCTATGATGAATACTGTAACCGAGCCATGTTTCGTTCAGGGCGTTGACCCTAAATATATCCCCTAGATTAATATCAATACTGAAATCTAAAGCATTCATCAACTCACTTGGGCGGTAACCTTTTCGCTCCATCTCATCACGTTCAATATAAGTAACATCAGAGACGTAGGATAATCCTTCAGCTAATCCTAAACGCCAACGAACGGGCCAATCAATAGTATAAAAAGCTTTTATCGCTAGCACATACTCTTGTTCTGAGTCTTGCACTTCAGAGTCCCAATGCCAAACAAAGCCTGTGGTTAAATAGATATCTAATGGCAGAGAAAAAAGCTCATCAGTTAAAGGTAAGCCATAATAAAGAGAAGTTAATTGGTTGTTATATTCGTCTTTTACGGTATCACCAGCTAAGATGTCGCCAATGTTAGAAGGGGTTGCCCAGCCGTGAGCAATACGTAAATAACCATGGTTGGTCAGACTTGATTTTGCAGGTTTGGTGATATCATTGAAAAAGGCAAAACCTAAATAAATTTCTGATTCCCAACGTTTATCAGTCGCATCTGCTTGGTAAGCATTATCATCAAGTACCGTCGCACCAAATGAGCCTAATAAATAAAAGTTACTGGTTACATGATAGCGACTTTCTAGCTTGGCGTTTAATTGAATACCTGCGCCAATCCGTTGCTGATTAATTTCTTCTAAAGAATAATATCGGCTGTTAAAGCTCGCGCTTTTATATCGAGCGCTCACCTTAGGCATAAACTCCCAACTATTATGTTGAAAATACCAAGACTGGCTAATATTAGCATACGGATTTCCTTCTAGATCACTAAATAATTCTATATCTAAAAAGGTGTTTTTATCAGATGTTTTTCGCCATTGGATACCTAAATCTATAGTATCCCCCTGTACTTGGTTTTGAAATTCTGCGGGGATATCGAAAAAGCGCATTCTTGCTATGGCATTAAATTGCCAGCTATCTTGTTCATATATATGTGCTCCACCTTCGATACCGCGGATAAAAAAAGTATCACCTTGGTAAAACATCATGGGCACAAAACTAGTTACTTTGTCAGCTTCTGTATCAAAAGGAATAGTCGCAGTACGCATTAATGCCCCTATGCCCCATGATTTTTCTTGAAAGTTTTTCTCTTGGGCAACCACATTAGCAGACAATAAAGAACTGGTGATCATTATGAATAAAATTATATGGAAGCGCATGATATCCTTAAATAAATTACACTCTTCATGAATGGTACATTTTCTAGGTAGACATTATAGCCTAATGGCGGTTATCTTATACTTAACAAAACTTAAATGGAAATTGATCTTATGAAGAAGTCGTTAATATTGAGTACTTTTATTACCTTACTATGCTCTTCAAATATTGTTATAGCCGATGTACTTAAATTAAAAGATGGTCAGACATTAACAGGCACTTTAGTATCACGAGATGCTAACGGGGTCGTCTTTGAAATAGCAGGGCAACAATTAACGTTTAAAAGTGAAAACGTTGCCGGAATATCTTTTGGTGATGTTGAACCAAGCCAAGCGGCTATAAAGACACCTCAACCTGAGCCATCAGTGGCAACAGAGCCTACAAGCGAAAGTAGTAAAGCTGCTGCGGTTGCTCCTGTTGGTACTCGAGTTGTGGTGAGTACAAATACTTCCATTAACAGTAAACAGCATGCGCAAGGTCATAAATTTACCGCACGCCTTGAGGCTGATATGGTTGTCGAAGGTGTGGTTATCGCACCAAGAGGAGCCACTTTATACGGTGTCGTTAGCGCAGCAAAAAAATCAGGCCGATTGGTGGGGAAAGCTGAAATGCAATTAGCGTTTACGGATATGATGCTAGAGAGTCAAATGTATCCTATCTCAACATCAGCAGTGAGTGCTGTTACTGAAGGCACCGGAAAAAATACTGTTGGCACTACGGCTAGAACGGCGGCAATTGGCGGTTTGATCAATGGCTCGAAGGGAGCTAAAGATGGTGCGAAAGTTGGTATTGGCTTGTCAGTGTTAAGTAGTGGCAACTCAATAAATATACCTGCTGGTACCTTGTTAGAGTTTCAATTAACAGCGCCTTTTTCTGCTAAATAGCTCTGTAATTTAGTAGTAACAAAAAAGCCACTACCTGACACGTAATAAGTGCTCAGTAATGGCTTTTTAGTTTGTGAATTCCTATTCGCTTAAATTAAATCTCGCTGCTAGGTACACTTGTTGGGCTAATATGCTCTATAGGGTAGCAACCTAGCACCTTTATAAAGTTTGTGTGCTCGGTTATTTCATTAATAGCTTCTTGTAAGGCAAAGCTCTTTAAGTTTGCTTCAACATCAATGTAAAACATCTCTTCCCACGGACGACCTTGAATAGGGCGAGATTCAAGTTTACACATATTAATGCCTTTTTCTTTTAGTACCAGTAAGCATTCAACTAAGGCACCTGCTTTTTGGCCTGTGGCAAGGATAATAGCTGTTTTAGCTGGTATTTGCTCTGCAACATCAACAGCTTTTCTGGCTACTAAAATAAAGCGAGAGTGGTTTTCGTTTTGATTAGCGATGGACTTTTCCAGTGCTTGTAGTTGATAAAGTTGTCCACCTTCTTCACTACCAATCACGGCGATGGTTTCATCTTGTAATTCAGAAACTTGCACCATTGCATCGGCAGTACTATCACAATACTCAATGCGAATATTATTTTGTTTATCCAAAAAGTTACTGCATTGAGCAAAAGGTTGACCATGAGCATAAATCGTTTTGATTTTATCTAAACTGGTGTTTACTGCGGTCAGTAAACAATGTTCTATAGGTTGCGTTATCTCACCTACGATGGATAAATTAGTGTGCTGTAATAAATCATAAACCTGATTGATACTACCTGAGCTGGTATTTTCAATAGGTAACATGCCATAGTCGACTTGGCCCGATTCAACTTGCTGTAAAATATCGCTGAAGTTTTGGCAACCTGATTCAATAATGCGCTCGGCACGTCTTGAAAAGTAACGATGACTTGCTAAATAACTGTATGAGCCTTTGTCACCTAAAAAAGCAACACTCACGGCTGGTGTTTGAATATCTGGATTCGCTAAGCTTTGTAAATAAGCTTGTTGATTTAATACCGAGTCTTCAATAATCGTTTGAAAAACACTGGTGACATAATGAGCGTCAAGGCCTAATTCTTTGCCTTGTTTTATTAAACGTATTAGTAACTCTTGTTCACGTTGTTGATCACGAATAGGGCGAACTTGTTGTACTTTACTTTTAGCAACATTAAGGGTGAGTGCACGACGCTTGGCAAACAGACCTAACAGCTCTTTGTCCAAAGTTGTTATTTCTTTGCGTATCTCATTTAAATCTAATTTATCGCTCACTTTTATGTCCTGTATTACTGTTTTTTTGCTCAAAAAAAACCTTCCAGAGGGAAGGCTTTTCAATTTAATTCTTCACTAAAGCGCTTACTCTATCGAGCTTGACCAAATTATGTCAACACTTTATTTAGACCATTTTATGCCAACAATGTTAATTAAGGGATACATTGGAAAATAATAGTAAAACTACAGGTAATGCCGACCGCCCAAACTAAACTCCTAAGTTTATCAAAGTTTAATAAATACAACATGTTATAAGCTACTCTGGCGCAAACATGTACGATAGCTAGTAGTATGATATTTTCATCGGTATTTTGTGTGGCAATTGCTAATAATACCGCTGGAGCAAAAACAATCAATGACTCAAAAGCATTTTGATGGGCAGCGACAGCTCTAGCGCCAAAGCCGGTGAGTTGACTTTGTTGTTCGCGTGGATGGTTATTGTTGTAGCCGCCTAGTTTATTCATAGCATAGGCAACAGGCCCTTTTGCTATAAAGGGTAAAAGGGCAGCGATAAATAAACACCAGATTAGTATTTCCATTAATTTTCCTTGTTATAATTTTAGATAGATTTTTTAGTTTGAGCACACTTATATAAGCGCGCTAATTCAATATTAATAACTGAGTAATGTTAAGGTATATTTTGTTGCACCAGGTAAAAATGGTGAAGGCTTGCCTTGCTCCCAGTCGCTATGCCCTTTTTGATAATATGGACTCCAAGGATGACTTGCTTGACTGGTGGGCATATGAAATATTGCCGTTTCTTCATGTCCAGGTGAAACCACCATACGCTCAGAGGCACCAAAGGCTTTGCCTTGTACTTTAGGCATGTAACTATCACCTGATAAAGGGGTGGCTGGCATATCTAGCCATTTACCGATGAAAGGCACACCTTTACTGAGAGGATGTCTAATTGCCGTGGTATTATGTTGTCCCCAAGTTGCTTCATTAAGCGCTTGTTGTTCACCTTCGTTATTAACTTTCATTTCATCAATAGTGGTTTGTAAAGCTTGATTAAATACGGCTGACCAAGAAGGTAAGGGGCGCATCATAAAGTTGTCAGGTTGTTGATTAACGAGTTGCCATAGAGGCGTTTCTATTTGGTGACGAATACTGCGAAATTTATATCCCTCATCTAACTGATTTAGGCTTGTGTTTAATTCACTAAAGATAAGATCGCGAACATTAAACCGAAAGTTTCTCACTAATCGATAACTCACTGAGTCAACACTGGCTGTTAATTGCTCAGGTGCTGATAATAATGTTTTTACTTCAATAAAGTCGCTATGGTTCGCTATGGCTTGCTCAGTCAATACTTGTTTAAGTAAAAAGTTTTGCCAGCGCGTTAAAAACAATGCTTTATCATCGAGCCCTATGGCTAATAACGCTATTTCATCAAACTGCTCTAGAGCAAATAAATCATCGCGTATTTGCTTAGATCTAGCACCTAAAGCATAACCACCATTGCCGAGCTTGTTATACATTTCACCGCCAACAACTCGCGAATTTGCCGTCCATAATCTATCAGTCGTTGGATTAAGCACTTTAGGGTATTGCTCAGGGGATAAGTAACCTTGCCAACCGGCACTGCCTTCGTGCCAAGGTAAAGGTGTTTCACCAGTATTACCTATTTTATTCGGAATTGGCCCCATGATAGTCCAGCCGATATTTCCGGCTTTATCTCCAACCATCATATTTTGTGAAGGAATACCGCTACGGGCAGCAATATGAAATGCTTGCTCAACAGTTTCGGCTAGTTCTAATTCAGTCCCAGTTAGGTTTACTGCTTGTTTATCGTGCGCTACCCAGCGATAAGCCAGTAATTCACCAAGGTGATTTTCACCAATAACAGGCCCCCAAATCGTTTCTTTAATGGTTATTTCAACAGGTTGTTCATCTTTTACAGCAATTATTTGTGTATGGTAAGTGAACGCGACTTCACCTTCAGGAGTTTGGTATTTACTCCCATCTTCATTAGTGGCTAAAACAATAACATCGCTGTAATCACCATAACTATTGGTAAATCCCCAAGCGATGCTGCCATTACTTCCAATAACCATATTGGGTGTACCGGGTAAGGTTGCCCCTGTTATTTCCACTTGTTGGCTATCTTGTGAATACTCAAACCGAGCACGAAACCAAGTATTAGGCACACGAATATTCAAGTGCATATCATTGGCGACCATAGCACTGCCTGTGGTGCTTAAGTTACCTGATATAGCCCAGTTATTTGAACCTGGGAAATAATCATTTTGATCATTGTTTTTGCTTAACAGGTTGTCTTTTTTAGTGTTATTTATGCTGTTATTAAAAGCGGAATTGTTAGCTGCAGGCCATGCGTCAGTAGGCATAGGAGCAGGCGCGTATTGACTATTATCAATGGCAGCATCCCAAATACTTCCTTTGGGATCTAGAAAAGCAAAAACATCTGCCTGTAGAACCGCCTTCATTAAACCAAGAGAGCGCTCACGTTGACCATCATGATATTGCAAATCTATATACATGCTATAAATAGCTAAGATGGAGTCTTCTTCACGCCATTGTACCGGTGCTTGTTGTAGTAATAAGTATTCAAAAGGTGCTGAAGCTAGGTAAAGTAAGCCTTGATTAACACCTCGGGTATAAGCGGTAAGTAATTCTGATTGTTCTTTAGATAATGAATTGACTATATCTCTGGCTCTATCTCTGAACCGATGTCTTCTTATTGATTCATCATAATTCAACGCTCTAACGCCGAACAAACTCGATAACTCACCCGCAGAATTACGTCTTAATAAATCCATTTGAAAGAAGCGCTCTTGAGCATGCACAAACCCGGTGGTTACGGCAATATCAAGACGGTTTTTGGCTTTTATCGTAACAATGCCTTGTTCATCACGCTCAAGAATAGCGGTATCTTTTAAGCCAAAGACGGTTTTTTTTCCATCGAGAATAGGTAAAGCACTATCAACTTTGCTGTATAACCAGGTAGCCCCTGAAGCTATAACTAAGGAACTAACCAATAAAATAGCGATCAATATTCTTTTTATCATCTTGTTTACAAAGTTGAAATAATCTTGTTAGTAGAGTAACCGATTAATATGAAAGTGAAAAAGATTTTGTTGTAATAATTGTAAATAACCTTAATTCACTTTAGCCATTAAAGAATATAAAAGGGTAATGAAATCTAGAATTAATGACTCTATTTTTGTCTATAAGCTCCCCGCTTAAAAGTTAACCGTTTGTTTTCACTTGATAAAGAAAATTGCTCAGATTTATTTAGATTTTAAGGTTAACGAGATGTTATAATGAATACTGGTTACGTTTATTCAGCTCTTCGGTTATTGAGGTTTCAAAGTGACAGATTCAATGTCAAAACATGTAAAAATTGGAGAATGGATTTTCGAAGTAAAAATGGTAAGGGCATTAAAAGTTGATGAGTATGGTAAGCCTTACTCAGCTATCGCTAATTGTAATATTAATGGTGATGCTATGTATGTTGATGGCTTATTAACTAAAGAGCAGCAAACATTCACTAAAGAAGATTTCGATGCTTTTACTCAATTTAGTCAACTGATGGATTTGAAAAAATTCTCTTATCACAGATATCAAAATGGTAAATCAATAACCAAGGATGTTGCTGTTGAGCCTAACTCAATTGACGAGCCTGCTGTTATTGATAGCGCTATTCGTTTGGTTAAGTAATTAGTTTACTGAAAAATAGATATTATTTTACTGTCTTGTGGATTCATTCGTCCCTTGTTAATGTACGCCAATAAGATCATTTGACTGTTATTAATTCAGGAACTAAGCATGCTAACCTCTGCTTCAGAAAAAGTTACCTTGATGCTAATGGCAGCGGGCAGTTCGTCTCGTCTTGGGCAACCTAAACAACTCGTTGAAATCTCCTTTAGTGACAAAGCACCACAAAGCTTATTACATCAACAAATTGCTTTGTTAGCTAATATTAGCTTGCCTATTCAGACTCAAGCCTATTGTGTTGTAGGTTTTCAAGCACAGGTTATGAAAAAACACATAGCTAATTCCCCATTGTCATCAAAGGTGACCTTAGTTGACAGTAATCGATGGCAAGAGGGATTATCAAACTCGATTGCTGCCGGAGTCATGTCCCTTGATAAAGATATCAGTGCAGTGGTTATCTTGTTAGTTGATCAATGGCAGTTATCCTCGACGGATATAATAGACTTGATTCAGCAGTGGCAAAAATCTCCTGACTGTATCTGTGTCGCTAACCGGGGTAAATCAATTGGCCCGCCAGTTATTTTCCCGCGCCATTATTTCAATGAGCTAACTTCTTTAACAGGGGACGATGGGGCAAAAAGTGTCATCAGAAATAATATAGGCAAGGTTAAAAAAATCCACATGCCTCATGCCTTCATTGACTTAGATACACCTGAACAATTAGCTGCTTTGAGAAAGGCGCAGTAAGATAACCTTGATACTTTGTCTGCTGTGGATTTATTGATAGAATAACTTAATCCACTAAATATAGATTAAAGCAACATGGCATCACTTCAAGATCAACTCCTTAAAGCAGGTTTAACGACCAAACAAAAAACTCGTCAAGCTAATGCTGATAAACGCAAAAAAAACAAACAAAAACGTAGCGGCGTTCAACATGGCGCAACGATGCAAGAACAAATAAAAGATGACTTAATTAAAGCAAAGACAGAAAAACAAGCTAAAGATGATGCGTTAAACGAACAGAAAAAACAGCAACTTGCTGATAAAGAACAAGGCTTACGTATTAAACAAATTTTAACTCACCATCAAGTGAAAAATGTTGAAGGTGATAATGAGTACAATTATACCTTTGCGAATAAAATTAAAAAGTTATCTTTAGATAACAGCACCCATAAAGCATTAGTCAACGGTCGATTATCTCTTTGTGGTTTAGATGAAAATACCTATATTGTTACCCGTGAAACAGCTGATAAACTTGCTCAATTAGACGCAAGTGTAGTGCTAGTGCAAAATGATAAAGTTCTTGATGAACAAATAGATGAAGATGACCCTTACGCTGACTATCAAATTCCTGATGATCTTATGTGGTAACTAATAAAAAAATAATCACTTAGTAAAAATATCTTGCCACTATTATTAATATGAATATTAATAATAACGAGGCAATAATATTACTTTTGTAACCTCTTGTGTAATAATACAAGTAGAGCAACCAATATTGAGAGGGTAATATGGCCCACGAGGATAGAAGTAATATGTCGAAAAATACTGAGTTGAATGCTGAAAACGCTGCTAATGAGCAAAAGTCTACTTTGCAAGAATTAGCTGATGCTAATAATGAAATTGCTGAATTGAAGCTACAGATAGCATGGTTAGAACGTTCTTACGAGTAAATACATTTTAGACAATCTCAAATAAATACCCTTTAGAAGGCTAGTGTGATTTTTACGCTAGCCTTCTTTTTTATGTAAAATATAGTAGGTAATTATGTATGTTTGCTTGTTATGTTTTATCGGTTAGATCATTTCGTTAATCCAACACTTGCATTACTGTGTGTTCGTGGTATTTTCTCAGCTAATTTCAACTATTAGTAATCTAAGGAGCCCACTATGCCAAAGGCAAGTGATATTAAAAAGAATGCCGCGATAGAGCACAATGGCAAAGTGTTGATTGTTCGAGATATAACTCGATCTGTACCGCAGGGCCGAGCAGGTGGTAGTTTATATCGTATGCGTTTGTATGATGTAGTCACTGGCGGTAAAGTTGATGAGACTTTTAAAGCAGAAGATATGCTCAACTTCGCTGATCTCAGTCGCCGCCCATCTATGTTTTCATATATTGATGGGGATGAATATGTGTTTATGGATAATGAAGATTACACGCCATACAACCTGAATAAAGAGAGTATTAGTGAAGAATTATTATTCATTAATGAAGAAACACAAGGCTTATCAGTCATTATTGTTGATGACTCACCAGTAGCTGTTGATCTTCCAGCCAGTGTTGAATTAGTGATCACGGAAACTGATCCATCAATTAAAGGCGCCTCGGCAAGTGCACGAACTAAGCCTGCTACCTTGTCTACGGGTCTAATTGTACAAGTACCTGAGCATATTTCTACTGGTGATAAAATTAAAGTGAACACTAGTGAACATAAGTTTATGGGTCGTGCTGACACTAAATAACTTATCGCTAAATTAAAACAAAATTAAGGTGTAAGAATGACAGATAACTCTACATACCCCATTGGTATAAAAGGAAAACAATGGGGTGTTGATGAAAAGCAACAGTGGCTTGCGACCCAAAAGATAAAACGCAGCTATCATGATGAAGTTATTAGCAAGATAGACTCACTTGCACCTTATTTTGACGTTATTCAGTATGGCGCTTTACCCATCAATGAACCTAGGTATCCGTTGTACGTTTTAAAAAGCAAAAACTGGCAACCAACGAGAAAAACAGTGTTGGTTACTGGTGGTGTGCATGGTTATGAAACCAGTGGCATTCATGGTGCGTTACGTTTTTTAGAGAATGAACTCAATGATGAAGGTAAAACTTACTCACAGTCATTTAATTTATTAGTCGCTCCTTGTATTAGTCCATGGGGTTATGAAACTATCAACCGCTGGAATGCTCAAGCAGTTGATCCAAACCGCTCATTTTATGCCAATAGCCCAGCACCTGAGTCAGAGCAGTTATTGATATTTATTCAGTCACTTGAATCTCCTATTAGTGTGCATGTTGATTTACATGAAACAACTGATACCGACAACAGTGTTTTTAGGCCGGCTTTGGCTGCTCGAGATGCTATCGAGCAAAAAGTGTGGAATATCCCAGACGGATTTTACCTAGTGGCAGACACGCTTAATCCCCAAGAAGATTTTCAACGCGCTATTATAAGTGGTGTTGAAAAAATAACGCACATTGCACCTGCGGATGATAGCGGCAAACTTATTGGTGTTGATCTTGAGCAATTTGGCGTCATTAACTATGAAGCAAAAGCTTTAGGGCTTTGTATGGGACTAACTGATGCTCCTTTCGTTACCACAACAGAGGTTTACCCAAATAGCCCTAAAGTAGATGATGAAAACTGCATACTCGCGCAAGTTGCAGCAATATCATCAGCCCTTGATTACGTCATCAATAAAAATTAACCCAAAGAGAGCTTACAGATAAGATGGAATTTTTCACTAATATTGATCATATTAAAGCCGCATTAAAAAATGCCAATAACCGTACAATATTGTCCTTATTTGATGAAGGAGAGCGGGCAAGTGATTTTAGCTTGAAGGCTGCCGGACTGTTTTTAGACTATTCAAAGCAAAATATTAGCCAAGCAGAGCTAACTAAATTGTTTGATTGGGCACGTGATGCCAAATTAACCGATAAAATGAAAAGTATGTTCGCTGGTAATAAAATTAACTGCACAGAAAAACGTGCTGTTCTACATAGCTTGTTAAGAGCGCCAGATGAAGAAAAACAACACGTATTAGGTCAACAAGAAGCAGAGCAGGTTATAGCCACTGAGCAACAAATGCGCAACATTGTTAATGATATACATCAGGGCAAGTTAACTAGTGCAACAGGGAATAAATTCACCGATGTAATTGCTATAGGAATTGGTGGCTCATATTATGGAATTAAAGTAGGACTAAGCGCTTTACAACCTTATCAAAGTACCGGCTTACGCATCCATGTTTTAGCGAATGTTGATGGCGCAGCCGTCACTGAAAAAATAGCAAATTTAAATGCGGCTACCACGCTGGTAGTTGTTATTTCTAAAACCTTTACCACTCAGGAAACCTTACTTAATGCTAGCGCCATTAAAAATTGGATGCTTAAAGCCTTAGGTGATAAGCAAGTCATCGAGAAACAATGGTTTGCTGTCAGTAGTAATGTTAAAGAAGCACAAGCGTTTGGATTGAAACCAGCACATGTATTACCTATGTGGGATTGGGTTGGCGGTCGTTTCTCTTTATGGTCAGCGGTTGGGTTACCTTTAGCTTTAGCCATTGGCAATGAGCACTTTCAGCAATTAAAGGAAGGTGCATACCAGATGGACCAGCACTTTAAAACCGCTGAATTTGAAAACAATATGCCAGTTATAATGGCGCTAATAGGTATGTGGAATCGCAACGGTTTAAATTATCAAAGTTTAGCTGTACTACCTTATGATCATGCATTAAGAGCACTGCCAGGTTACTTACAACAAACAGACATGGAAAGTAATGGAAAATCGGTATCTATCCAAGGGGATAAATTATCTTGGGCAACCGCGCCTGTAGTGTTTGGTCAAGAAGGCACTAATGGTCAACATGCCTTTATGCAATTAATGCATCAAAGTGATGAGATTATCCCAACTGATTTTATTGTCGCATTACAAAGCAGTAGTGAACTCCACGCACATCATAAAGTGTTAATTGCCAATTGCTTTGCGCAAAGTGAAGCTTTAATGCAAGGTAAAAATTTATCTCAAGCTAAAGCCGAATTAGTAAATCAGGGTCTAGCTGAGGATGAAGTTCAGCAACTTTCAAACCATAAAACCATGAAAGGGAACACGCCCAGCAATACCTTGTTGATGGAATCATTATCACCAAATTCACTCGGGGCTCTATTAGCTTTATATGAGCATAAAATATTTGTTCAGGGTGTGCTTTGGCAACTCAATTCGTATGATCAATGGGGAGTTGAATTAGGAAAGCAACTAGGTAAACAAGTATTAACCTTAATGGATGACGCAAATAGTGAGCATCAAATGTCACCGTCAAGCGTTAATTTGATTCGAACATTTGTTCAAAAACATTCGTTTACATAATTAACAGCTAATCACAGAAAATAACTGTTCACTACTAGTTTAATAAGCTAAAATACGCGCCTTGAAAAGCTTTCAATTTCGAAAGTTATCGTGTGAAAAATTGAATTTTGTAGAGTTATTTTATGGATATATTGGTTGTTGATGATAATAAAAGTGTCCGTGATACTATTAGTAAAATTTTAGTTGCGCGCGGCTATAAAGTTGATAGCGCGGTGAATGGGCTTGATGGCTTTGAAAAAGCCCAACAAGGGAATTATCAGTTACTAATTATTGATCATTTAATGCCATTGATGAATGGTATTTTACTCAGTAAAAATATCAAGCAAACAGAACAATACGCTAACAAGCCTATTTTGTTTATCACCACGCAGCCTAAAGAAAGCTTGCAAAGCGTACCTGAGTTTTCTCTATTTGAAAAAGTGCTTACCAAGCCAATTAACGACAACGAACTTGCCTCGATAGTGTCATTATTATTGTCAGATTTGATGGTATCGAGTGATACGTCATCAATTGCTTTATAAAAACTCTTTCGACACTATAATTTGTCAATGAATTGCTTTATTCTTTAGCTCAACAATATTGTTAACCTTGCATAAAGAATAAAAAAATGACCGAACAACAATTGGCACAATTACAAGCTGCCATTAAAACTGTCCCAAATTATCCCATTCAGGGGATCCTTTTCCGTGACGTTACCAGTTTATTAGAAGATGGTGATGCTTTCGCACTAACAATAAGCTTATTAGCAAGCAAATATGAAGATCAAGGTTTTACCAAAGTTGTCGGAACTGAAGCTCGTGGTTTTATTTTTGGTGCTCCATTAGCTTTAGCATTAGGTATTGGTTTTGTGCCAGTTCGTAAGCCGGGTAAATTACCTCGTTCAACTTTTGCACAAGCATATCAATTAGAATATGGCGAAGATATTTTAGAAATACATCGCGATGCTTTAACAGCAGATGATAAAGTACTGATCATTGATGATCTACTGGCAACGGGTGGTACTATTGAAGCAACAACCAAGTTAATTAGACGTATTGGCGCTCAGGTCAACGATGCTGGTTTTGTCATTTCTCTGCCAGATCTCGGTGGTGAAAAACGTCTCCAAAAAATGGAATTAAAACCGTTTTCTCTCGTTGAATATGACGGTGAATAACTTCACCACTTTAAACCTGAACAGTGAAGCGTAAAAACAGTTAATCAACAAGAAGATAAGAGTATGAGCTATCAAGTATTAGCGAGAAAATGGCGACCTAAAAAGTTTGAAGAGCTAATGGGGCAAGAGCACGTTGTAACGGTATTAGTTAATGCGCTTACTCAACAACGATTGCATCATGCTTACTTATTTACTGGCACTCGTGGTGTTGGTAAAACAACAATTGCTAGAGTTTTCGCTAAAAGTTTAAACTGTGAAACGGGTATTACAGCAACGCCCTGTGGGCAATGTGACACCTGTTTAGAGATTGACCAAGGTCGTTTTGTCGATTTACTTGAAATTGATGCTGCCTCAAAAACTAAAGTTGATGATACTCGAGAAATACTTGATAACGTTCAGTATGCGCCGACCCGTGGTCGTTATAAAGTATACTTGATTGATGAAGTACACATGCTTTCCCGTAATAGTTTTAATGCCTTATTAAAAACATTGGAAGAGCCACCAGAGCATGTAAAATTTATTTTAGCGACCACAGATCCTCAAAAATTACCCGTCACGGTATTATCCCGTTGCCTACAGTTTCATTTAAAAGCGCTAACGGTTAAACAAATAGAAACTAAATTAGAAGAAATACTCGCTCAAGAACAATTTTCTCATGAAGCAGGTACACTGACTTTACTCGCCAAAGCTGCTCGCGGAAGTATGCGTGATTCTTTAAGTTTAACGGATCAAGCCATTGCACAAGGGCAGGGGAGCATATCGCTTACTGACATTGTGCAAATGCTAGGTAGCATAGATCAAAATTGGATATATAAAATTGTCATTGCACTGTTAAAGCAAGATGGTGAAAGTTTAATGGCTTTGACTGCTGACATCGCCAGTTTTGCACCAAGTTATAGTCGATTGTTCGCTGAATTGATTCAGCTATTTCACCAAATCGCTATTTTACAAATGGTTGATCAACATTTCGATTTATCAATAGAACATGCAAAATTATTGAAAAAATTTAGTCAAGCGATGTCGCCTGAAGATGTACAATTATATTATCAAATTTGTATTAATGGTCGTAAAGACTTGCCATACGCGGCAGATGAACAGGCCGCCTTTGATATGACTTTACTACGCTTGTTTGCTTTCAAACCAATGAAAAACTCTGATGCGACGGCCAATAAGCAAGCTCAGACTATTGATAATACGCTTGAGAATAGTATTGATTTTGATGACATAAGTTTAACTGAACATAAGCCAACCGAGCTCGCTATTGCCAAAGATACGACTTCAGATCAGGAAAGTGTTGAGCTTAACGTAGAAGACAATCAAGTTGAGCCGGCTATTGTTGACTCCATTATTGTAGAGCCAGAAATAGTTGCCACAGAGCATGTAGAACCACAAATTGTAGAGCCAAGCACTGTAGAGCCAAGCACTGTAGAGCCAAGCTCTCATGAAACAAACACTATTGAAGCAAGCGTTACGGAAGCGGAGTTATCTGATAAGCCAATAACACTTGAAGACTCACCTTTACAAGAAGAGCAACTTGCACAAGAAATGCAGCATATAGAACAACAGGCCAGTCAGCTTCATGAGCCTGTTAATTCTATTTCAGAAGAAGCTCCTACCATAAGTAATATGCCAGTAATGGAGCAAACTGTTGAACCAGCCGCAGTAGAAGATCCAGTAGCTAAGGTGGAAAATAAAGAAGAAATTCCTTTTGACAGCCCAATAAATCAGGCATTAGCTGGCCGTAATATGTTACGCAGTAGAAAAAAGCAATTGGAGCAGCAAGCAAAAAAGCCCGGTGACGCCATAGAGCGTCAAGCTAACGCTCAGTCAACAGATAACAGTAGTGCAAAGAAAGAAGTACCAACTCAAGAGAAGGTCGAACTACCTGCACCAGAGCAGCCATATCAAGCAGAGAATATTGATCCGGCGACGATTAAAAAGGCTAACCAAGTGGATCAGTGGGCACATATGATTGATTCTATGGAGCTTACCGCGCGTTTACGACAGTTAGCAATTCATGCCACTATTGATGAGAGCTCGACAGAGCAGCATTTAATATTGTCTTTAGATCGGGCAACAAGGCATTTATATACGGATACCGCGCAACAGCAATTACAACAAACTATCAGTCAATATTTGTCACAAGATATTAACGTGACCATCAACTTAGTTGAGGAAACCGTTGCCGATCCATACCAAATACAGTCACATATTAATGACAAACGTTATGATTACGCTAAAGAAGTTTTAGCAAATGATGATGTTGTACAAGCGTTGCAGCAAAACTTTCAAGCAAATCTTGATGAAGAAACGGTCTGCGCTATTTAATTGATTTACTATTTTGTTAGCTAAGCAATTTGCTATAATGCTGACAATGCTTTTATAAAATATTTATTTTTTGGAGAAGAGTTATGATGAAAGGTGGCATGGGCAATTTAATGAAGCAAGCCCAACAAATGCAAGCAAAAATGCAAAAAGCTCAAGAAGAACTTGCCAATATGGAAGTTGTTGGTGAAGCGGGCGCAGGCATGGTAAAAGTAACTATGACTGGTAGTCACAGCGTACGTAAAGTTGAGCTTGATGATAGCTTAATGGAAGACGATAAAGATATGATTGAAGACTTGCTCGCTGCTGCAGTAAATGATGCAGTACGCCGTGTTGAAGAGCAAAATAAAGATAAAATGGGTGCATTAACCGGTGGTATGCAATTACCTCCAGGCATGAAAATGCCGTTTTAGTTTTCGCTTTCATGAAAAGGCACCTATAAGGTGCCTTTTTTTATGGGATATTTTAAAAATAAATCTTAATTCACGATTCTTTCACTACTCGTTTATATCAGTATTCAGCCTTAGGTAATTCATACTTTTCCTTGATATGTAAGCGCTCTTTAGCAGTTTCACTAAATGCTTTTTGGTATGTTTGTATGACTACATCTGAAGTATTGATATTAAAAGCGATGTAATTGCCTATTTTATTAATTTGCCATACTTGTTCGTAGTCATTGATATCAACGTTGAGCTGTTTAGCTAAGTGAGAAAATCCATGAATAGAAGTAGCAATCATATCCACACGATCTGACTGCATCATTAAAAAGGCTTGTTTTAATTGCGACACGGCCGCCATATTGGATGATGGAAAACCCACTTGATGAAGAGATATCTCAGAAACATCACCAGCTACGGTAGCAACCTTGTAATAAAAAACTTGCCCTAAACTAGAAAACTCAAACTTTTTTGACTTTTTGGCAATTAAAATGAGTGTAGAATTAAAAACTGGGCCTACCCATTTAAATAATTTACTGCGAGGTTGGGTTTTAGATACAGTAAATAGTGCTGTGTTCTTTCTTTCTAAAGTAAATCGGTAACCACGAGACCAGGGTACTATTAATATTTCTTGCTCTGGAATATTTAAATGCTTCCATATTGCTTTTATAGTATCCACGGAAATACCTTGCAACTCACCGTCTATTAAATAGTTAGATGGTGGGTAGTTTTCGGTATAAAAAGTGATATTTTCAAGTGGAGCTGAAGGCTGAAATGCTTTTAGCTGAGGGCTCACGAGAAGTAACACTATTGTTAATGTAAAAAAATATATTTTCATTAGTAAAGCAATCTAAATTTTGTGTTAAATAACAGTAAAAAATTAATTGTCTTAGTTAAGTTTAGCTTAGTTATCTCAAGGTATTAAAAATAGTTGTTATTTCATACGACGAAGTTGCAATGTGCTTATCTAATTCAACCTTAGAGTTAACTATTTCATCTAAGAAATTCCCTTTATTTCTATATTTGCTTGTTCAATGCGCGATTCTTTAAAAAGCTTGAGGTATAATCGGCTGTAATAATGTGAATAATTATTCCGTATTTTTTCATATACGGTTATTTCGAAAACTTTAAAGGTAGTACTACGTATGTTTACAAAATTAAAGCAACTACCAGCAGATCCAATTTTGGGCTTGTCGGTAAAATTTAAAGCTGATACTAATCCTAATAAAATTGATTTGGGTGCAGGTATTTATAAAGATGCAGTAGGCAACACTCCTGTATTAGCTTGTGTTAAAACAGCTGAAAGTTTTCGTGTTGACGGCGAAACAAGTAAAGCTTATTTAGGCTCTGCCGGCTCAGCTTTATTCAATGAGAAAATGACGGCGCTTATTTTAGGTGATCATAAAGTAATTTCTCAAAATCGTGTCCGTACAGTATCAACACCAGGTGGCACAGGTGCCTTGCGAGTAGCTGGTGAATTCATTAAAAAATGTACACCAGGTGCGACTATTTGGGTGAGTAACCCTACTTGGGCTAACCATCAAGGTGTTTTTGAAGCGGCAGGATTAACAGTTAAAACTTATCCTTATTATGATTATGAGAATAACTGTTTAGATTTTGAAGGCATGTTAGCTGCACTTAAACAAATCCCGAAAGAAGATGCGGTTTTATTGCATGCTTGTTGTCATAACCCAAGTGGAATGGACTTAAGCAAAGAGCAATGGCAAGAAGTTGCACAAGTATCTAACAGTGTTGGTTTTATTCCTGTTGTGGATATGGCTTACCAAGGTTTTGGTGAAGATTTAGATACAGATGCCTACGGTTTACGTTTAATGGCTGATACCGTAGAACAAATGATCATCTGTAGTTCATGTTCGAAAAACTTTGGTTTATATCGTGAACGTATCGGCGCTTGTTCTATTATTGGTAAAGACTCAGTTTCTACAGATATTATTAGCTCTGTATTATTATCGGTAGTACGAGTAGTTTACTCTATGCCACCAGCACACGGCGCGGCGATTGTTGAAACGATTTTATCTTCTCAAGAGTTAACAACACAGTGGCATGGTGAATTAGCTGAAATGCGTGATCGCATTAATGGTATGCGTCAATTACTAGTTGATAAACTAGCGGAAAATGGCGTAACTCGTGACTTTAGTTTTATCACTAGACAAAACGGCATGTTCTCATTTTTAGGTATCGATAAAGCGCAAGTACAACGCTTACAAGATGAATTTGGTATTTATATTGTTGGCTCTAGTCGAATTAGCTTGGCGGGTATCTCACCTGATAACGTAGATTATCTAACTAAATCTATTGCCAAAGTGCTTTAAGTTTTTAACGGGTAACAGTTAATAAAAAAGCCGATAGTTATTAGTAACTATCGGCTTTTTAATGTCTTATACATTAATAACTTATAAAAGTTTAGTTGCGTTATACAATTTTCTCAGCAGTAACTATTACGCCATCGGTATCGGCATATAAATAATCGCCATGATTAATGGTAATGCCACCAAAAGATAAGCTCAGCTCTCTCGCTCCTGATGTTACCGGGATAGACTTTCTAGAGCAGGTACCTAGGGCATATAAAGCCACAGGAATATCTGTTATTTGAAAAGTATCTCGAATATACCCGTTAATTACGATGCCACTATAATTATTTTTATGAGCAAATTTCATTAGGTTTTCACCCACTACGGCAAAATATTCTTGCTCAACATCCACCACAACCACTTTACCTGTTCCATCTTCATCACGAAGTAAGCTGATAAGATCTGAGTTATTTCTATCTAACTTAATGGTAACTACTTGTCCTTGGCACTTGCTAGCGCCACCAAAATTTGAATAACCCGGCCCTAAAACGGATACCTGTTCGCTATGTTCGTCACAGATATCTGCGGTAAAAAATGTCATAAATCAGTCCTGTTCTTTTTTTATATACGGTATAAGGCAGTATTCTAGCATTAAAGGAGTGTTTTAATATAAATTTTGATATTATGTATTCACTAAAAATGAATAAATATGTATATACAAGTGCTAGGCAAATAAATATGAAGGTAGTAACAGGTGTGGTTGGTAATGATATTCATGTGGTCGCCAACCGATTAATAGAGCTGTCCCTTAACGCTAGAGGTTATGAGGTGTTTAACTTAGGGGTTAACACCTATTTAGAAGAGTTTTTTGATGCAGTAGTTGAGACTGGCGCAGAAGTATTATTGATTTCATCGTTAAATGGTGAAGCCGAAGGCTGGGGTCGTGAAGTTAAGTTACTAAAAGCTAAATATAAAAACTTAGATGATCTTATCATGATGATAGGTGGCAACTTGGTCGTGGGTACAGGTAATGCTGAAGATATTGTGCCTAAGTATAAAAATTATGGCTTCGATATTGTTTGTCATCAAGTGGACTTAAACACTGGCTTAGATATGTTGGAAGATTTGTTAGTCGAAAGAAATATGAAAGAAAAAGAGAGTATTAAATAATGAGTTTGCTGCAGGAAGAAAGAGAAATCATTCTTAGCAATGAGTATGTCGAGTCCTTTGATTTTGCCGAAGTGGCAGAGTTTGTGAAAAATGCCAGTAAAGATCTATTTATCTCGCACCATTTTAAAAAGAGAAACAAAATGTTGGTGCAACCACGCGGCGGTTTTCCAACGTATAAAAAGCAATTTGCCTTATATGAATTTTTTGTCGATGCTAACGTTGATGTACTGCCGTTAACCATAGATTCAAATACTCGCCTAAATGACTATGCTACTTCAAAGAAGATGCTGCGTTTAAGTGAAGAGAATGATGTTGATATGCTAAACGGTTACCCGTTAGTAAATCACGGCTACAGAACGACACGTCAAATGATCACTCATTTTAATAAGCCGGTGAGTCTAAGACACGGTACTCCTGATGCAAGGTTATTAATTGAAACTGCCATAGCCTCAGGTATTTTTGAAATTGAAGGTGGACCCATTACCTACCTTTTACCTTACTCAAAAAACTTCCCACTTGATAAAGCCTTTTTATACTGGAAGTATGTTGAGCGTGTTTGTGCTAATTATTCTAAATTAAATGAGCCAATTAATAGAGAATCGTTTGGTCCGTTAACGGCTACTTTAGTACCTCCAGCTATTACCATTGTTATTCAGCTACTTGAAATGTTGTTATCCCTTGAAGAAGGGGTGAAGTCATTTTCGGTATCATTTGCTCAACAAGGCTCGATGAATCAAGACATTGTCACTGGCGCAGTGATTAAAAAGCTTGCCAAATATTATGCCGAGCAAATTAATTGTGGCGATGCCGTTATTCACTTGGTTTATCACCAGTGGATGGGCGCATTCCCAATGAATAAAGACTATGCCGAGCAGCTCATTAATATGTCTACCGTTATTGCTTCTATGGTAGGCGCAGATAAAATCATCACCAAAACTCGCGAAGAAGCTTCTGGTATTCCAACCAAAGAAGCGAACGCTAAAACGGTAGCTAATACCCAGTATACTTTAGGGATTTTAAACGGCTTACCTAATGTGGTTGATGAAGAAGAAGAAGAGATGTTAACGCTGCAGGTGAAAGCTATTATGGAAGCTGTGTTTAACGATCCTGCTGACACCTTATGGCGTAAAGTCTTTAACTCTATTAAAAATGGCATCATTGATGTGCCATTTTCACCGCATATTATTAATCACAATAAGTTGATCACGATTAGAGATGCGAAGAAAAATATCAGGATAATAAAGCGGGGTAACGTGCCGATTCCAGATCGTTGTTACGCTTATGATAAAGCGCAGTGCGATTTAACGAAAGACACCACCAGTATTGTTAACGATATTATTCACGATATAGGAATTATGCAATGAGCGCCAAAGATGTAGAAAACAATCACGGTAAATTGCTTATTGATGTGGGCAGTACCTACTTTAAATTAAGTACCGCGGACAAATTAGAGCAGCATTTTCGTGACTTTAATAAAGATATTTTAGATGATCTAATGCACAAGTGCGGTAATACCATTAAAGGTTTTGAAAAAGAAGATGTTCATATTTGTTCATCTGCCAATGGCGGGTTAACCACCTTGATTACCGGCATTACCAATACTTTTTCTTTAAAGTATGCCACTAACATCGCGTTTAATTCTGGCATTAATATTATTGATACTGTGCTTTATCAAAACATTGAAGAGTACTCAATTCCTAGCGATTTAATCGACGTTGTTATTATTGTGGGCGGCATTAATTCAAATGGTGATGTTTTTTCTGACAATCTATATAACTATTTAGCTAAATTACAGTATTCGAATATTGTATTTGTTGGTAATGAGCTTGACGCACCAAAAGTACAAGAGAAGATCAGTAATATTGAAATATTGCCAAATATTATCGATAACCGTCTACATATTGTTGAAGATAACTTAAGAGAGTATTTAACTAATCTGTATCAGAAGGATATCGAAGGTAAGGAAGATGTTAAAAACTTATACGACATTACTTCAAATCAAATATTTTCAACGCCTTATATCGTTAATAAAACTTTGCCAATGATTGATAGCAAGTTCTCTGTGGTGAATCCATTTATCTTGTTAGATATTGGCGGTGCGACGACGGATATTCATTACTCGAAAGATTTGGTTGACGATAACTTAGTCACAGAGAATGAATATGATCGCTTAGTGTTTAAAAAGCTTGGGGTATATAAATCGAAGCAGTCATTAATTTTTGCTGCCAAAAACAATGAATTTGTTTATGAGCTATTAATGCACTTGAAAGTCACCGAAAATATTTTTGAAGAGCAAAGTGAAAAAGCCACTAAAATACTAATGCAATTGGCGATATTTTTAGTGTTATGTAAAATGTCACATTATCGAGAAGCTTATATAAATCTTAAATTACTTTCTATCAATTCTATTGTCTTAACTGGCGGTATTACTAAGGTATTAACGACACAAGAAATTGAAGATATTATTTCGTTTTTCTACAAAAAAATCCTTAATTCAGCACATAACCCTACCACTGTGCTTGATAGTAATTATGATATTTGGACACTTGAGGCCGCTAGCCTGTAAAGTGCGAGGAAAAATTTATGTCAATAAACTGTATTAGAACACTACTTGAAGGTGCGGTAACTGCCCATAGTGATAAAACGGCTGTTATATATAATGAAAAAAGCATTAGCTATGCTGAGTTATTTGCCAAAGTAAACCAAGTGGCGTTTTACTTAAATGAATTAGATTTACCCAAAGACTCGAGAGTTGGAATCTATTCCACTAAAGGTATAGAGCAAGTTATTGCGGTACTAGCCATTTTATCAACTGATTATATTTTAGTACCTTTAACGACGTTGTTGAAGCCTGAGCAAGTTGAATACATTATCAACGATTGTGATATTCAATGTATTATTACTGATAAAGTAAAACTCGAAAGTATTGAAGAGATTAACTTTGACGGTCATGTTATTTCGTATGAAACAGCCGGTAAAGATATCCCTTCGTTTGAAGAAATTTTCAAATACTATAACAAGCCATACTCATGTGATATCAGTGGCCATAGTAATGCCGTTATTACCTATTCTTTTGGTGTTTCAGGTACGCCAAAAGGTATCGTCATCTCACACAGAAATTTAATTGATTCTGCGCGTGTTGTGTCACAATATTTGAACTTGGCACATGACGATATTATCTCAGGTGTACTGATATTTAATCTTGATTACGGCTTAAATCAAATCTTTTGTACCCTATATAAAAAAGCGACTTTAGCCTTGCACCGCTTTATTTTACCTGAAGATTATTTCAACCATATCATTAATGATAAAGTAACCGTACTGCCGTTAATGCCGGTTAATATTTCACAGTTATTTGATGGTGTTGACAGGATCCCTAGCGCCGAACTTTTCGACAGCGTTAAAACTATTACCTCATCGGGCGGTAATGTTACCGCTAAAATGGTGAAAGATTGTAAAAACACTTTTACCCAAGCAGACTTTTACTCTATGCACGGTTTAACAGAAGCATTTCGCTCCACATACCTAGATCCTGCACAAGCACAAATTAGACCGGACTCTATTGGTAAAGCCATTCCTGATGTTGAACTTTATGTTATCAATGAAGATGGCAAAGAATGTGGTGTACGTGAAGTAGGTGAGTTGATACACCGTGGTGGTTATATTTATCGCGGCTTTTGGAATGCCCCAGAGCAAAATGCCCAGCGCTTTAAATCGGTGCAAATTTTAAAAGATGTTATCAATTTAGAAGGGCAGTTGGCAGATGAAATTGTTGTCGCCACAGGTGATTATGTTTATAAAGATGAGGAAGGTTATCTGTACTTTGTTTCAAGACAAGATGACATGATAAAAACTCGCGGCTTTAGAGTATCCCCTTATGAAGTGGAGTCGGTAGTCGCGAAGAACATCCCTCAAATTGAGCAGTGCGCAGTGTTTGGGATTGATAACGACATCATCGAAGAAGAAATAGTTATGGTTTATTCATCGTTAAATGAAATTACCGAAAACGAAATTTTGTTTGAGCTGAAAAAACACTTAGCTTCTTATATGATCCCAAGTAGAGTCGTATACAAACGCTCTTTACCACTTGTGCAAAGTGATAAAAACTTGGTGAATAAAGATGAGCTTAAACGCGAACTTTCTGGCAACTAATTAGTAAAATTGCTTAAGAATAAATCCAAAGCCCAGCAGTAATGCTGGGCTTTTTCGTTCCTATGGTTTGAATAAACACATTTTGTGTCAAAGAAATTTACAATCGACTGTTTTCTTGTTTAGTACAAAATCCCATCACTTTGAAAATGTTAATATTTTATTTTGTGGTATGTTTTTTGTACGAATTCGAGGGCTTGAAAGTGGACATTAATTTTATAACTTAATGAAGTTTAAAGAGAAGGATCTAAAGGAGATTTATGAAATATTTACAAAAATTAATTTTACCCCTAGTTTTTATACTGTTCTCAAATTTTGCCAGTGCAACTATTATCTATAATATTGAAGTCAGAGGTACTATTGCTGGAGAGCCTGAAACAACAGGGTCTTTTGTTGATAGCATAGGTAGTGATTTTGCGTTTTTTTCTAATTTTCACCTAGATGTTAATTCAGCTGTTGGCTCAAGAGTTAATTGGGAAGGTTATCAAGTATGGGAATTAAATGACCCATACACTTATAGTGTTGGATGTATCAGAGATGGAAGAACTCCTCACTGTGTTGGCTCTCAAAGTGTTGAAATAGAATTTCAAGATTCTCGTTCTGAGCAATGGGCGAGTGATCCTAATTTTGACTTCTTAGGGCTTACAGAAGACGATGTTTCTTATGATATTATTGGGATTGGAATGCCACAAGGGGACTCAACTAACGCGCTAGAATATTATATGTTTTTAGTGTTTGAAGACGGTTTGTTTGATGGTTATGAAATTGGAAATCTACCCAAAACTATTGATATGGATAAATTAGAATTTGCAGCGGCAGAATATTATCAAGACTCTGCACCACTCAAAGAAGAAGGTTTTGCAAGGCTAAACATTTCCGAGATCATACTAACACAGGTTGCAGAAGTTCCTGAGCCTTCTACGCATGTTATATTGGCATTGGGTCTATTAGGACTAGTATTTCGAAAAACAAAGAATTACAGATAGTTTAATCTCAAATTAATACACCAACTGTTGGGGTTGGTGTTTTTCGTTACGGTTATTACCTTTCTAAATCACCTTACCACTTAAAGCTAAATTGAATTACATTAGCTAAAGTTGTCTGCCATCAAGTTCATTTTTAAGGGATTAACCTAAAAATAAGCGAATGAATGTCATAAAAGAAATATCTGCTAAAACTGATTTTATGTTATCTAAGTAGAGGCATCGTTGCTCGGTTTCTTATCTGTGAATTATTAGATGATATGCGTATAATGATTCGATAGTGTTAATCATACCTAACATAGCCGAGAAATCATTAATCAACATGAAATTTAGTCCCTTAGTACAAGAGCTTATCGACTCATTAAAATGCTTACCTGGTGTCGGAGCAAAGTCAGCTCAGCGCATGGCATTTCATCTACTTGAGCGAAACCGTCGTGGCGGCAGTAAGCTTGCAACAACGCTATGCTCAGCCATGACAGAGATTGGGCATTGCCAATCTTGTCGTAATTTTACCGAAGAAGCATTATGTGAAATTTGCCAAAGTCCTAAGCGAAAAATTGCCACAACCTTGTGTGTCGTTGAAAGCCCAGGTGATGTAATCGCTATTGAACAAACGGGCGAGTTCTCTGGAAGGTACTTTGTATTGATGGGACATTTGTCACCCATCGATGGCATTGGTCCTGATGATTTAGGTTTAGATATACTAGAGAAGCAATTTGCCAGTGGCCAATTTTTAGAAGTGATTTTAGCGACTAATCCTACGGTGGAAGGAGAAGCAACCGCGCACTTTATCGCCGAGTTAGCACAACAATATAAAGTGAATATCTCGCGTATTGCTCATGGTGTCCCTGTAGGTGGCGAATTAGAATATGTCGATGGTAATACCTTGTCGCATGCTTTAGCTGGCCGAAAAGATTATTTTTAGTGACTATCAAACGCTCAAATTAACAAGCTGATTTGAGCGTGTCACGCTAATTAAAATGAGTAAATAAGTACTCAAATGTGTATTTTCGAAAACTCCCCCCTTGAAAAAAAATAAACAATCCTCAAATAAGGTTACAGCGATTTATCCTGATTTAACCCGCTATAAAATGTTGGGTTATTTTTCAAATTAATTACGAAATAAAGAAATAGTTAGAGGTTAACCTTAAATGACAGTCGAAAATACACCACAAAAACACGAATTTGCATCAGACAATGCAAAAATACTTCAACTAATGATCCACTCTCTTTATTCTAATAAAGAGATTTTCTTACGTGAACTAGTATCGAACGCAGCCGATGCCTCGGATAAATTACGTTTTAAAGCGCTATCAAATGCTGATTTATATGAAGGTGATGGTGAGTTACGTGTACGTGTTAGCTGTGATAAAGAAAACAATACCTTAACTATTTCAGATAACGGCATTGGCATGAGCCAAGATGAAGTTATCGAGCACTTAGGTACTATTGCTAAATCTGGTACGGCGGAGTTTTTCTCAAAGCTTTCAGGTGACCAAGCGGCAGATTCACAATTAATCGGTCAATTCGGTGTTGGTTTTTATTCTGCATTTATCGTTGCTGATAAAGTTACCGTACGTACTCGTCGTGCTGGTGATAATGCTAACGAAGGTGTTGAGTGGGTAAGTGCTGGCGAAGGTGACTTTACTACTGCGACTATCGAAAAAGCGAATCGTGGTACTGATATTATTTTACATCTTAAAGAAGATGAAAGTGAATTTGCTGATGATTGGCGCTTAAAGTCTATAGTGACTAAATATTCTGATCACATTTCTGTTTCTGTTGAAATGCTAACGCCTGAAGTGGCAGCTGTTGAAGCTGTTGATGAAGTAAAAGATGATGAAGGCAATGTAACCACACCAGCTGTTGAAGCGCGTGATGCGGTTCCTGCTTTATGGGAGCCGGTTAACAAAGCAACGGCTTTATGGACACGTGAGAAAGCAGAAGTTTCTGACGATGAATATAAAGAATTCTATAAGCATGTATCACATGATTACGGCGACCCATTATTATGGGAGCATAACAAAGTAGAAGGTAAGACAGAATACACTTCACTTTTATATCTACCATCAAAAGCACCATTTGATATGTATAACCGTGAAAAACAACACGGCTTAAAGCTTTACGTTCAACGTGTATTTATTATGGATGATGCAGAGCAATTCATGCCAACTTACCTAAGGTTTGTTAAAGGCTTGCTAGACTCAAATGACTTACCATTAAACGTTTCTCGTGAAATTTTACAAGACAACAAAGTCACCCAAGCTATCCGTAAAGGCTGTACTAAGCGTGTATTAAAAATGTTGGAAAAGCTTGGCAAAAAAGATGCTGAGCAATACCAAGGTTTTTGGGATGAGTTTGGTCAAGTATTAAAAGAAGGCCCTGCTGAAGACGCCGCTAATAAAGAGCAAGTTGCTGGTTTGTTACGTTTTGCTTCAACCAATGAAGATAACGCTATTCAAAGTGTATCTTTAGCGTCATACATTGAACGCATGAAAGAAGGCCAAGACAAAATTTACTATGTGGTTGCAGATAGCTTCGAAGCGGCTAAAAATAGCCCGCATTTAGAAGTATTCCGTAAGAAAGGCATTGAAGTATTATTAATGTCTGACCGTATTGATGAGTGGTTAGTAAGTCACTTAAATGAGTTTGATGGTAAGCAATTACAATCAGTAACTCGTGGCGGTTTAGATCTTGGTGATATGGATGATGCTGAAACTAAAGAAGCGCAAGAAAAGCTAGAGAAAGAATACGATAGCGTTGTTGTTCGAATTAAAGAAGCGCTTAAAGATAAAGTGAAAGACGTTAAATTGTCACAGCGTTTAACTGATTCTCCTGCTTGTATAGTTGCTGATGAGAATGATATGAGTAGCCAAATGGCTAAACTGATGGCTTCTGTAGGTCAAGAAGTACCAGAGTCACTACCAATCTTTGAAATTAACGGTGAGCATGACTTAGTTAAACATGTTGCGGATGAGCAAGATGATGACAAGTTCGGCCAATGGGTTGAAGTATTGTTTGAGCAAGCGATGTTAGCTGAGCGTGGTAGCTTAAAAGATCCTGCTAGCTTTGTATCTCGTTTAAACAAACTAATGCTTAGCTTAACTAAGTAGTATTGTTTGGTAAGCATTAATGCTCACCTAGAAGGTTATTTCTACTGAGGTAACAGGGCTTAGGTGAGTTTTAGCCTTACAATTAACAAAAAATAGCGGTCAAGGTTTTAAAAGAGCATTAAATGTTAAGACTTTAGTCGAAAAAAGGGGCAATTCACTATAAATGAATGCTCCTTTTTTGTATGCTATGCTTGTTTGCTTATAGGCATGCTTGTATAGTGTCTGCCGCGACAATTATATTACCAAAGAATTATTACATTAGTGTGATCAAAAGTGTTATGGCTCCATAATATGAAGCTTATTTTAATGTAATTATTCTTATTATTTTAAAAACCATCATTTAAAGGTTAGTTTATATGCGTATTGTACTTCTTGGTGCTCCTGGTGCGGGCAAAGGCACACAAGCACAGTTCTTAATGGCTAAATTCGGTATTCCACAAATTTCAACGGGCGATATGTTGCGCGCGGCTATTAAAGCAGGCACTGAATTAGGTAAACAAGCGAAAGCGGTTATGGATGCAGGTCAGTTGGTATCCGATGAGCTAATCATAGGTTTGGTGAAAGAGCGTATTAAAGAAGATGATTGCCAAGCAGGCTTCTTACTGGATGGCTTTCCTCGTACCATTCCTCAAGCGGATGCTATGAAAGAAAACGGTGTTAACGTTGATCACGTACTCGAATTTGATGTACCTGATGAAGTAATTGTTGAACGTATGGCTGGCCGTCGTGTTCATTCTGGCTCAGGTCGTGTTTATCACTTAGTGTATAACCCACCAAAAGTTGAAGGTAAAGATGACGTAACAGGTGATGATTTGTCGATTCGTCCTGACGATGAAGAAGCAACAGTGCGTAAGCGTTTAGCTATTTACCACGAGCAAACTAAGCCGTTAGTTGACTTCTACCAAGCAGAAGCTAAATCAGGTAACTGTCAGTACTTAACTGTTGATGGCACACAAGCCGTTGAAGCGGTTAATGCTTTATTATCGAAACAATTATCTTAATGTAAATTATCTTTACATAGGTAAATAAAACTCGCTTCGGCGAGTTTTTTGTTTTAGTCTGTCTGAAAAAATAATAGTGGAAAAATAAATGAATATAACAATTACAGCACTTTATGCGAGTTTATTGGCCTTGGTCTTTATTTACCTTTCTTTTAAAGTGATTGGCTTGCGCCGTAGTTTAAAGGTAGGTGTTGGTGATGGTGGTGAAAAGCTATTAACAAAAGCTATTAGGGTGCACGGCAACTTTTCTGAGTACATTCCTTTAGCACTACTCTTATTAGCGTGTTTTGAGTTTAATGGTGCTAACCCTCTTTGGGTTCACCTATTAGGAGCTACATTACTATTGGGAAGATTTTTACATGCCGCAGGTTTAAGTAATTCAATTGGTGCTACTCCACCAAGAGTTATCGGCATGATCTTAACTTTTCTTGTGCTGCTAATTTTGTCAGTTGCCAATATTAGCTCATTTATAATGAGCTAACTGACGTATTAGGGCTTTATAATTTTTACCATCGCAACATGGGGAATATTGTCTTCAAGGTACATTTCAGATACCTGTTCAAAGCCATGTTGTTGGTAAAAGTTAATGAGGTGTTCTTGGGCTGAAATTTTAATGTTTTGCTCAGGAAAATATTGTTGGCAAGCACTTAATGCTTCAGTCATTAATTCATGCCCTAAACCAGTTCCTCTTGCTTGTTCAGCTATTGCTACGCGGCCAATGCTAATAAAGTCATCATAACTTTGACCTTGAGGAAGTATGCGCAAATACGAGGTTAATTGACCCGCTTGATAACCTAATAAATGCAGAGTCTCTACGTGCCTATCAAGCTGATTTTGTTCACCATCAAGATCAGGGTAATAACAGGTTTGCTCTACCACAAAAACATCAACTCGAAGCTTTAATGCATCATAAAGCTCATCGAGTGAAAGCTCTGTAAAGTGTTTTAGTTGCCAATTTGTTGTGTTCGTCATGTCATTCTTAAACCGCTAATCGTCGTAAGTAGCCATGATATTTACGTTCATTCAAATAGTCACGCATTTCTTGTTTATAACTATTGATACATAGATTCGGAAATTCTTTGTGTATCAGCTCTGAAAGCTGTTTGGGCTCTAAAAAAAGAATATATCCTAAGGGAAGGTGACTTGGAGTAAAGCTACAATGATAGACGGTTGTGCGGATCTGTTTGCCACTATAATAAAGCTGTTTACCATAACGTTTTTGCAAACAAGGCAACAACTTATTACCATACTTTTTAATGGCGGCATGTTTAAACATAGCTAATCCTTAGCAGGGGCCTTTTTGAAGGAGCCATATTATAGCGTATTTTAACTGCCGTTCAATGCTTACGTTTTTATTACTACGGTATGGCTTATATCTATAAACAACTGTGCATATAGATATAAACCGAATTCAGCTTAGTTAACCTGAACTCGGTTTAAGAGATATTTAACTTATTGAAATAGTGTGAAAATTATTTTCAATAAACCTCTAGCTTGATAGTTTTACTTAATTCAAGGTAAATTTCGCGTCAATAGCGAGTCTATTGCAAGACAATTTAACGCAGAAGTCAGTAAAAGTAATTGCTAGAGAAACATGTGTTAAGCCGAGCTCAGGTTAGTTAGCTTTTAATGATAGCTTGTAACTATAGTGTTTCTCTGTAAGTAAAAACTCAGAATGAACGCTTGGGCTCCAAGAATCATCACCGCCAATGCCCATGTGTTGATGGTCTATATGCACATGAAAATATTTATCTGTTTTAAGTTCATGGGTATGCAAGGCTTTAGCTAATTTTTGTTGGCTATATTGACTGACTGAAAAGTGGAAGTTGCCATTAATAATCAGTTGGTTGATTTCGAGTGAGTTACAGTCACACCGTAGACCATTTTCTGAAGGAAAAATATAGTCGGTATGCAGTGCTTTAGCATCTTGTTGATAATAGCCAATCGTTGATGACGCTTTTCTATCTGGATAATTTTCATGTGGACCTCGGCCAAACCATGATACTGGGGTACTTTTTACATTGGTTTCATCTTGGCTGATGAAGCTTAACCCTATACGTGGTAGTGGTGGTACTGTGTCATTAATGTCAACGTCTACTGATACCGAAAATCCACCGGTAATATCTACCGTATATAGCCAGCGACTTTTCACCTGTATAACATCTTGATACAGGTAGTGAAAGATAACCGTAACTTGAATGTCATCACCTACGGATAAAGCATCGCAATAAACACATGAACGTTGCCAGTGCTCAATACCGGCATCTTGCCAACGTGATGCCCAAGCATTGGGATCAATATTATCCGCCTCACTTGTTCCTATATCATTATCAATGGGAGCGCGATAAAAGTTATCTACTAATGGAGAGCTTATGACTTTAGTGCCTTGTCTTTGCCATAATGTTAAAAGGCCAGACTCTTTATTCCAAATAAAAGTGAAAGTATCAGAAGATGATGTAGCCGCTTTATTACTGATCTCTATTTCTTTATCTGATTTATGTAGAGTTATAGCAGTTGCGTTATCTTGATTAGTAATACCGCTATTGATTAAAGTGTGATCTGTCGTTATTGCATTGACATTTTTAAGACTAAATTGCTCAATGGCAATAATGCTTCCGGCCAATGAAAAATCATTATCTTCAATCGTTACAATTTCAATGTCTAAATGATATTTGCAGCCAGTTAATCGTTTAAACTCAGTATCAATCGTAATATCTTGTGTAGATTGTGCTTTAATAGCTAATGGTAGCGTTGACGTCTGAATAGTTTTGCCGTCTTCAGTTAAACGCCAAATTAACTTTTCATTATCTGTGTCTCTAAACAAGTACTCACTGGTTATGTGCAACAAAAACGTTTGGCTCTGTGGTGTATTCGATTGCTCGCTTAAGCAACATTGAAAAAACTGTTGGCAATATTTAACCTCGCTAAGCGAGGGGTGCGGTGTTCTATCAGGAAACACTAAACCATTGATACAAAACTGCCTGTCGTTCTGTACATCGCCAAAGTCACCACCGTACCCCCAATAACTATCGCCATTGTCATCTTGCTTAGTTAAGCCTTGGTCGACCCAATCCCATATAAAGCCTCCTTGTAATCGTGGGTTTGCTCTGAACGCTTGCCAATATTTATTAAAGCTACCTAAACTGTTTCCCATAGCATGAGCATACTCACATAAAATTAATGGTCTAGTTTCCTCAGGTAGCGCAATCCATTTTTTAATTGACCACTTAGGCACAGCTTCAAAGGGTTGATCTTCGTCCACTCTAGAATACATAGGGCAAATAATATCGGTCGCTTTAGTATTTGCACCTCCTCCTTCATATTGAACAGGGCGAGATGGATCAAAATCTTTTGACCAAGCATACATGGCATTATGGGTTGAGCCGTGGCCTGATTCATTACCTAATGACCAAATAATAATACAGGCATGGTTTTTATCACGTTGGGCCATTTGTGTATATCTACTCATAAAAGCGTGTGTCCATTGGGGATCAGCGGCTAAGCGCCCCATAGGTGACATGCCATGAGTTTCAATATTAGCTTCATCGCATACGTACAAACCAAATTGATCACATAATTCATACCAACGAGGATGATTTGGATAGTGAGCTGTACGAACGGCATTAAAATTGTTTTGCTTCATTAATTTAATGTCGTTAATCATATCTGCTTCGGTTGCGACATGACCAAGCTCTGGATGATGTTCATGACGGTTTACGCCTCGAATTAATAAAGGTTTGCCGTTGAGGCATAATTGTCCTTTTTTAATTTCAATTTTTCTAAAGCCAATATCATAAGCTTCTATATCAACCATTTGGTTATTATCATCAAGCAAGCACACCACGCATCGGTATAGTTTGGGTATTTCTGCGCTCCATTTTGTGGGCGATGAAATAGCCATGTTATGAAAACAAATATCTTGGTAGCCACCATTTTCGTCGATGACTTTATTACTAGTTGCTTCAATATGCTTTTCTGAAATAGGAGTTTGTTCATCAAATAGCTGTACCTGTACCTTATAAGTACTTGGGGCTGCTATGGTCGTTTTTATGCTGAGGGTAGCATCTCGATAGCAAGCATCGAGATCCGGGGTAATGTAAACATCTTGAATGTGTGATTTAGGTTTAGACAGTAAAGTTACATCACGAAAAATGCCACTCAGCCACCACATATCTTGATCTTCAAGATAACTACCATCACTCCAGCGAATGACCATTACCGCTAATTTATTTTCTCCTTCTTGAAGAAAGTGGGTTAAATCGAACTCACTAGGTAGGCGACTATCTTGTGAATAACCAACCCATTGGCCATTACACCAAAGGTGAAAAGCAGAGTTAACACCATCAAAAATGATATGGTTTTGCAAAGACAGTTGCTCATCGGATAACGTAAAGCTGGTTCGGTAACAACCCGTGGGGTTGTTGGCAGGTACAAAGGGAGGGTTGACAGGAAATGGATATTTTACATTGCAATAAATAGGTTTATCAAAACCATGTAGTTGCCAATTCGAGGGCACAGTAATTTTATGCCAATTTTTATCATCGATATTGTTGTTGATAAATGACTCTGGCACTTCCTCCGGGGCATTAAAAAGCTGAAAGTCCCATTCACCATTAAGCGATATTGTCGATTTATTAGTGTTATTTACAGCATCCGATATTGTTTGGTAACCACTAAGTGGGCTATGTGCCTTAATTTGGTTGACTTGAAATGACAGTGGGTTTTCCCAATCTCTGCGCTGGATAATAGCTGCTAATGTGGTCATAAACTTTATACCTTTAACCCTTACGTAATAACACGTACTTAATGCATAAGGTAAATATAGCTAAAATTGCTTAGTTAGTTTATGCTAAAAACTATCAAAGGTTTATCCAAAACTATCATTGTTGTTATGAAGTCAAAGTTCAAAGAAGTATTAGATATTGGTCCTAATTGTTATGAGCGATTTATAGATTTAGACAATGCCCCTGAAATTGCTGAGCTAGGTATTCAAATGGCAGGATCGTCAAATCTCTCTGGACGATACCATGTTAGTCGGATAAAGCCCGCAGATCACACCTTGTTTTATACTCTAGCCGGCCAAGGGACACTTACCACTATGGCTGGCAGTTATGGTTTAGTGGAACATTCATTGGCAGTTTTGCCAGCTAATGTTCCATTTTCAGTTAAAATAAATGCTCAACAATGGGATATTATTTGGTTGAATTTATGTGATATTGATAAATGGCAATATATACCTCAGACTTTACCAACAGTCTTATATAACCAAAATCTTGAATCATTACATTTAGCATTAGAGTTGCTATATCGAGAAAAAGAAGCTTTGTTACGAAAATCAATGATTGAAATTATTGATAGCTATTTGTCGAAAGCTCTCAGTAAGGTTGATAAAACACCTGAAAGTCAGCGATTAGTAAATTTATTTGCAGCGGTTGAAAAGCAGTTACACTTTAACTGGTCCATACAAGCGATGTCTGAATATGTTCACTATTCGCCACCTCATTTACATCGACTTTGTTTAAAACAATTTAACCGCAGTCCAATCCAACAATTAATTTTTCTGCGTATCGAGCGGGCTAAATACTTATTACGTAATACCGCTTGGCCTATTTCTCAAATAGCCCACTACGTCGGTTACTCAGAAATATTTAATTTCTCTAAGCGTTTTAAAAAGTCAGTAGGGCTATCACCAAGTCGATTTAGACAAAAGAAATAATTTGGATGTATTTCCTCTTTTAATAAGTAAATAGAAAGCTAATCATTTCATCAAATTATACTCACTCTGAACAATTAACGAATCAAAAAGAACATATAAATCACTATTTGCGAACATTTCATGGTGACTTGTTGGTGATTATGTACTAAGATTTTTCAAAATTTGCAGCCACAACCAGAATATATACTTAGCATTATTCACCGGTTGTTAATACTTAATATATCCAAATGACTTAGAGTAATTTATGCCGAGTTTACTACTATTGTAGTTAATGCAGAAAATTAATATAGAGTACTTAAGCTTTATAAAGTCTTTGTTAAAGAGCTTCCTTTAGGAGAAAGTCCCGATGAATAAAAAAACACAATTTGTACAGTTAAACAGTTGTAATGTCTCGATGATTATTAACTGTCAATCACGAACACCAGAAGTGTTGTATTGGGGTAAATCACTTACAAAAGCAACAACAGCTAATATGATCAAACAGTTAGCCACCAGACAAGAAGTTAATTGTGCATTGGCTATCGAGGCTCCAATATCGCTTTCTCCTTTATTAGGGCAGGGCTTTACCGGTAGCCCTGGTATTGAACTCCATGATCAAACTAATGGTTGGGGGTTAGGTGGTGATATTTCTGCAGTAAATCAAATAAATGACAATGAAGTAATTTTTGAAAGCCTTGATGAATTACGTAATATTAAAGTGGTTCATCACCTTCATTTAGAGCAAGAGTCTGATGTTCTTGCCGCTTCTACTACACTAATTAATTTAGGTGAAAAACCATTAGCCATTAACTGGTGTGCAGCACCAACGCTACCTTTACCTGATAATATGAACAAAATTATGTCTTTTGAAGGGCGTTGGTCTAAAGAATTTTCTCGTCAAACAGTCGACTTCTTCCTAGGTAGCTTTGTTCGAGAAAATAGAAAAGGAAAAACGTCGCATGATAATTTCCCCGGTTTTGTCGTTCATAATAATTTAACCAGTGAACAATCAGGAGAATGCTATGGCTTTCACCTAGGTTGGAGTGGTAACAATAAACTTAGGGTAGAGCATTTACCTGAAGGGCGGAATTACGCACAACTTGGCGAATTACTATTGCCAGGTGAAATTGAGTTAGCTGCACAGGAAAGTTATCAAAGTCCTAAACTCTATGCTAGCTATTCAAACCAAGGTTTTAGTCACTTATCAAATAAGTTTCATCAGTTTGTTCGTAGTCACTTATTATCGCCAAGTATAAAGAGTAAACCACGACCTGTTCATTATAATACTTGGGAAGGTATTTATTTCGATCATAATATCAATACCCTAAAAGCATTGGCGGATCAGGTTGCTGACTTAGGCATTGAGCGTTTTGTACTTGATGATGGCTGGTTTAATGGCCGCCGAGGTGATAATGCCGGTTTAGGTGATTGGTTTGTTGATAAAGCTATTTACCCAGAAGGTTTAGCGCCGTTAATTGAACATGTTAATGACAAAGGTATGGAGTTCGGTATTTGGTTTGAGCCAGAAATGGTTAATCCAGATAGTGATTTATTTCGTCAACACCCTGATTGGGTATTGTCAGTTGAAGGAAGTGAGCAGTTAGCATTTCGCAACCAATATGTTCTTGACTTAACGCGCGATGAGGTGGTGGAGTATTTATTTAAAGTCATCAACGATGTTCTGATTGAATACCCTAATATTGCTTATATAAAGTGGGATAATAATAGAGATTACAACCATGCAGGTGATCAGTATGGAAAACCTGCCATTCACAAACAAACGTTAGCTTTTTACAAGTTAGTTGATCGCATTAAAGCAGCACATGCAGGTTTGGAAATTGAAAGTTGTTCATCTGGTGGCTCACGTATTGATTATGAAGTATTAAGTCATACAGATAGAGTTTGGACTTCAGATTCAAACGATGCCCTAGATAGATTATCTATTCAACGAGGTTGTTCATTCTTTTTCCCTGCTGAAATTATGGGAGCACATGTTGGACCAAGAGATTGCCATATAACGGGACGTAGAGTGGGAATGGAAATGCGTGCCGCGGTTTCATTTTTTGGCCATATGGGTATTGAAATGGACCCTCGTGAACTCACCGGTGAAGAAAGTGCCCAATTAAAAACCATTATCGAACTACATAAGAAACACCGTACTTTAATTCATAGTGGTGAATTAATACGTATGAATGATGATGAGTTTTCTGTGGATTTTGCCATAGTGAACAAAGAGCGAACTCAAGGCTTATATGCTTATAATAGTATTAAAGAGATTGAGCGAACGAATCAGCCTAAATATCGTTTTGTTGGTTTAGATGAAGAGAAAACATACCAGATAGATTTAATTTGGCCAACGCAGTTAAACGAGTATTCACCCTCAGTGATTGGACAAATAAATGGTCAGCAGTTTAGCGGAGAAGCACTGGTAAACTTTGGTATGCAGTTGCCTAGAGTGTTTCCACAAACGTCACTTATTTTTGAACTAACACAAATCTAAATTATGAAGAAGGCACTAGCTGCGCCAGGTATTGCAGCTAGTGTTTTTGAATTATATTTGTTTCTACTTGATGATTAATTAATAACTCACTAATTTCATTTGGTGGTTTTTTATCTGTAAATAATTGATCTACTTGAGTAATACTACCTTGTTTTACCATAGCGCTGCGGCCAAATTTCGAGTGGTCTGCGGCCAAAATAACCTTGTCTGAATTATCAATGATGGCTTGAGCAACTTTAACTTCACGAAAATCATAATCGAGTAATGAGCCGTCTGAGCTAATGGCACTAATACCTATAATGCCAAAATCCATTTGAAATTGCCCAATGAAGTCACAGGTGGCTTCACCGATAATTCCCCCATCGCGGTGACGTACTTCACCTGCAGCAATAATGACAGTAAAATCTTCTTTAGCAGATAATATTGTCGCGACATGAATGTTATTGGTAATAATATTCAGGTTTTGATGGTTTAACAGTGCTTTCGCAATCGTCTCAGTCGTGGTGCCTATATTAATAAACAAGGACGAGCCATTGGGGATATTCTTTACTAGCTCTTCAGCTATTAGCTGTTTTGCTTCTAAATTCAATATCTTTCTACTGCGATAGGAAGTGTTTTCTGTTGTCGATGAATTAATCTCTTCTGCACCGCCATGATGCCGAACAATTAACTTCTCTTCGGCTAAATAATTAAGGTCTCGCCTTATGGTTTGCGGAGTTACATCAAAGTATTGCACAAGTTCATCAATAGTCACATAGCCCTTATCTTTTAAGAACTCAATAAGTAACCGTTGCCTTTTATTTTGCATTTTATAACCTTTTACCTGTGAATTTACCTACTTAATTGAACATTACTAATGTTCAGAATATACAATTTTTAAGCTAAAACAACATTTATTTGTTGTAAATCATCATAATGAAAATATTTATTTCACTTGGTAGATGTTTTTGATGAATAAAAGTTCATTTTGAGTTTGTATATATTGATAATTATTGATTTGTTGTCTATATACTTAGGTGTTAACAATATAAAAAATTAATGAACATTATATAGTTGTCTATTCTATGTTCTAACTAGTTGTATTTAAGGTTATTTCTAGTGTGCTGCCAGAGTTGTGTTAGATGTAAGGCTAAATTGTTTATTAAATATTGACTTTCGTTTGTATTTATTTAAAAACAAAAAAACAATTATATTAAACACTTAACTTTATATTTGTTCGTTTTTGAAAATTAAAGGTTGAAAAATATTCGATTACGAACTAGATTATGGCAAATGTTATAGAAAATGATGTTTTTATGTCTAGTTATATATTGTCTATCGATCAAGGTACGACCAGCTCTCGCGCTATTGTTTTCACAAAAGAAGGCAATGTTGCCGGTGTTGCTCAACAAGAGTTCCCTCAACATTTTCCTAATGATGGTTGGGTGGAGCATGATCCTAATGATATTTTTCAATCCGTGCTATCTACGTGTAAGCAAGTGCTTGTCGACAATGAATTATCGGCGAGTGATATCGCCGCGATTGGCATCACCAATCAAAGAGAAACCACGATTGTTTGGGATAAAGCTACTGGTAAGGCGATATGTAATGCCATTGTTTGGCAAGACCGTAGAACGAACGATTATTGTAAGTCTATTGAATCCCCCTCTTTGAATGCTCTTATCAATGAAAAAACAGGACTATTGTTAGATCCATATTTTTCTGCCACTAAAATTCGTTGGATTCTAGAAAATATAGCTGGTGCAAAAGAAAAAGCTGAAAATGGTGACTTACTTTTTGGCACGGTTGATACTTTTCTTTTATGGCACTTAACGGGTGGTAAGTCCCATAAAACCGATGCCAGTAATGCCTCAAGAACCATGCTATTTAATATTCGCGAGCAATGCTGGGATAAAGAATTACTTGCGCTATTTTCTATTCCTGCAAGTCTTTTGCCTGAGGTTATGGATAGCTCAGCCCAATTTGGCTTAACAGAAAAGTCTATTTTTGGTGATGCTATCCCTATCTGTGGCATAGCTGGCGATCAGCAGGCTGCGCTTATTGGCCAAGCTTGTTTTAAAAAAGGTATGGCTAAAAGTACCTACGGCACTGGTTGCTTTCTAATGCTCAATACCGGTGATGAAATACTATCCTCTCAAAATAAACTCCTTAGTACTGTTGCTTATCGATTAAATGGCAAAGTCACTTATGCCATTGAAGGCAGCATATTTATGGCGGGAGCCACCATGCAGTGGATTCGCGATGGTTTACAGCTTATTAGCCATGCTAAAGAGTCTGAAGCGCTGGCGGATCAAATTCCTTATGAACATGGTGTGGTGTTAGTACCTGCCTTTACGGGGCTTGGTGCTCCTTATTGGGATGCCGATGCTCGTGGCGCCATTCTCGGTTTGACCAGAGATTCTGGCATTAAAGAAATCGTATCAGCCGCACTGCAATCCGTTGCTTATCAAACAAAAGATTTATTGCTCGCCATGGAAAGTGATGGTCTATCTCCTCAAGTGCTTCGTGTTGATGGTGGCATGGTCCAAAACGATTGGTTGCTAACCTTTTTATCGGGTTTATTAGGCATAAGTGTGCAACGACCTAAAGTGAGTGAAACAACAGCATTAGGTGTTGCCTATTTAGCCGGTTTAGCTGTTGGAGTATTTGAGTCGACAGAGCAATTAGCGCAAATGTGGCACTGTGAAAAAACCTATCAAAATACGTTAGATGAAAAGTTAACAAATAACTTATATAGCCAGTGGTTACAAGCGGTAAGCAAAGTACAGAGTTAGGACCTTATTAAAGTATTATTCGTTGAAAAACGCGTAGTTAGGAAGTGTTATGTGAAGGATCACAGGTAAAAAAACTATTATAAAACCATAATCTTCTAAGGGGAGATAATTATGCAAAAAAGAATTAAAGCTATGGGTAAACATACTGCATTAGCTTTAGCAATTTCGAGTGCTTTAACTAACGTAAATGTTCAAGCTGCTGAAACCGATACACAAGATGTTGAAGTTATCACAGTGACGGGCATGCTAAGTAGCTTAAAAAGAGCAATGTCTGATAAGAAAGAATCAGCGGTTGTGTCAGATGGCATCGCAGCAGAAGATTTAGGTAAATTCCCTGATCTTAACGTAGCCGAGTCTTTACAACGTATCACAGGTGTTTCAATTGACCGTAGTGGTGGTGAAGGACAAGCGGTAACAGTACGTGGTTTCGGTCCACAGTTTAATACTGTTTTAGTTAACGGTCGTCAAGTTGCTACTGATAGTGCTGGTCGTGAATTTAACTTTGATATTTTAGCTGCCGATCAAATTACGGGTGCTAATGTTTATAAGACAGGAAGTGCTCAACTTCAAGAAGGCGGTATTGGTGGTACAATTAATGTAACCACGGCAAGACCTTTCGAATACGACGGTTTTCAACTTGTTGGCTCAGTGAAAGGCATGTACGAAAGCTTGTCTGAAGAAGTATCTCCCGCTGCGTCTTTACTAGTGAGTAATACTTTTAATGATGACAGAATGGGCCTTTTACTCGCCGTAAGCCATTCAGAGCGTGATGTGCAAATTAACCGTATTGAAACGGCTGGTTGGCGTTCAGGTCAAACTATCCAAAACAGAAATGAAGTGTTATTTACTAATGCTTACATTCCTCGTAATTGGGATCAAATAGTCGACAATCAAGAACGTACTCGTACTAACGCAAGTTTAGTTTTTCAATATGCTCCTACCGATGAGATAAGCATCACTGTTGATGGTTTTATGTCAAAGTTTGAGGTTAACTCTGAAGTGACTGATTTAGCTTCTTGGTTTGAACCTGATCGTGTTGGCAGTGCTACTATTGATGAAGCAACGGGTACATTAACGTCATTTACTCAAGAAATTGGTATTCATGGTAGTAATGGTTTAACAGGTAGTGGCGATCCAGCGACTGACTTCGTTTCTCATACACGTAACTCTAGAGATGTAACCAATAAAGGTTTTGGTATTAAAGTTGATTGGGATATTACTGATCAGTTAACGTCTTCTTTTGATTTATCAACATCATCGGCTGAAAATGATCGTGCTGGTAATGACAGATTTAACGTTGTTGGTATCATCAATAACTATGAATTTGACTCAACTGGTGGCACACCAACAGTACGTCATGATGGTTTTGTTGATGGTAGCTTACCTGATGCCAGCTTATCTCGTTTACACTACAATGAGAAAGGTAATAAATTCTCAGACGAAGATGAAATCTCAGAATTTAAAGCTGACTTCGTCTATGCAGCTGACGGTGATGTGTTTGAATCAGCGAATTTTGGTTTTTATCGTCAAGAACGTGAAAAATCAAGCTTTCAAATCTTTGGAAACCAGTGTGAGTACTGTGGTTATGGTACAGAAGCGCCAAATGACATCATAGATTTTAGACCATATACTGCTGAGAACTATTTTTCAGGGTTAATTGATACTTTCTATACTTATGATGGCGATGCCATGGTAGATTTCTTGGCGGATCAAGGTTTCCCAATTGAGCCGACATTACAAGATAATCGTTATACCATTAATGAAGATATCACCAGCTTATATCTTGATTTCACATTTGGTTATGATATTGGCGATATGCCTATCATGGTTAACTTTGGTGCGCGTTATTCAACAACTGATGTTGATGCTACTGCCATTCAAAGTGATATCACCGATGTAATTGCAACGTCAGATAATACCTTATTTCAAAATGTGTTCTCGAACGCGCCGCAACAAATTACTGAATCAGCTTCATATTCAAACTTGTTACCTAGCTTAAATGTTAAGTTAGAAGTACAAGAAGATATGGTAGTACGCTTTGCTGTATATGATTCAATAACGCGTCCTACTATGTCGCAAATGTCTCCAGCGACTACGTTTAATGAACCACGTCGTCAAAACTTAACGGCTCAAGGTGGTAACCAAGCACTTAAACCATACACAGCTGAGAACTGGGATATTTCTTACGAGTGGTACTATGGTGATGCAAGCATGTTCTCATTTGCCTTCTTTAACAAGAAAGTTGATGACTTCATTATCACTTTATCAGGTGAAGAAACTTATACCTTATCTGACCGTATGCCAACAGACTTCTTTTGTACAGGCGATTTATGTACAGATGAAACTGCAGCAGCTAACCCTGAGCTGAATGGTGAGCAAGAAGTTTACACCGTTACTCGCCCGCAAAACGGTGAAGAAGCGAATGTAACAGGCTATGAAGTTGCCATTACTCATGTTTTTGACAATGGTTTTGGTATTACAGCCAATGCTACGGTTGTAGACAGTGATGTTAGCTTAGGTGAAGACACCACTGAAACGTTTGCTTTAGAAGGTTTAGGTGACTCACAAAACCTTATCCTTTTCTACGAAGCTGATAACTGGCAAGCACGTATTGCTTACAATAATCGTGATGAATTCTTACGTTATATTGATAATGCTTCAGCGGGCGGCTCTACTGGTGAGCCTGTTTACACTAAGCCATTTAGCCAATGGGATATCAGTGCAAGCTATGACATTAATGAAAACGTATCTGTGTTCTTCGAAGGTATCAACATTACTAAAGAAGAGTTAGTTCAAACAGGTCGTTTTGCTAATCAAATTTACAATATTGAAGATAATGGCTCACGCTACGCCGTAGGTGTACGTGCTAAGTTCTAAAGTGTTGTAATGGTTTAATGGCCTCCGGTACTTGAGGAGGCCATTTTTTGTAAACTCTATAGTTTTATTTATAAATTAACAGGTTATAGTTTAGTTACGCCTATTTAAAAACTATACATGTTAGGAAAAACATAATGTCAAATGCAGTGAAAAATATTGTTGTGGTTGGAGGTGGAACAGCGGGTTGGTTAACCGCAGCTGTTATTGCAGCACAACACAAGCATGCTAATGCGCATCAGTTCACTCTTACCTTGGTTGAATCTTCCGATATTCCTACGATAGGGGTTGGTGAAGGTACTTGGCCAACAATGAAAAATACCTTACAACAAATAGGCATTAAAGAATCAGACTTATTTAAACGCTGCCATGCTGCGTTTAAACAAGGTGGTAAATTTGTAGAGTGGGTTCATGGTAATGAAGATTACTATTACCATCCGTTTACCGTGCCATTAGCTTATGGACGAATAGACTTAGCCCCTTATACATCAGAAATTAAAAACTTTTCCCCTGAGACTAATTATCAGCAGGCATTATGTGAAGCAGGTCTTGCACCACGTACTATGTCTGAGTCCGATTATCAAGGACAATGTAACTATGGTTACCATTTAGATGCCGGCGCTTTTGCGGATTTATTAAAAAATCACTGCAAAGAAAATTTAAATGTTAAGCATATAATCGACACAGTAAAAATCTGTAATACTCGTGATGAAGCAACTATCGATAGTATTATTCTAGAAAAAAATGGCGAGGTAACTGCTGATTTATTTATTGATTGTACAGGCACAGCATCACTGTTATTAGGTAAAACATTAAAGGTACCTTTTAAACCAGTAGATCAATACTTATTTAACGATAGCGCTCTGGCTATGCAAGTGCCTTATGAACATGAGGACTCGCCCATTGCATGTCACACCATAGCAACAGCACAAAATGCAGGTTGGATATGGGATATTGGCTTAACAAATAGACGCGGTGTTGGTCATGTTTATGCCAGTGACTTTTTAAGTGATGATGAAGCAGAAGCTAATTTACGTAAATATATCGGCCCTCAAGCCGATGGTTTAACGGCAAGAAAAATCAGTTATGAATCTGGGCATAGAGAGCAGTTTTGGAAAGGAAACTGTGTCGCGGTTGGCATGTCGGCAGGGTTTGTTGAGCCATTAGAAGCCACGGCAATTATGCTAGTTGAAATCTCAGCCCGTTATATTGCTGAAAATTTACCTGCCGATAATACACAAATGCCGTTAGTTGAGCAGCGCTTTAATACCCAAATGGATTATCGTTGGAGCCGCATTGTCGATTTTCTTAAATTTCATTATATGTTAACCAAACGACCGGAGCCGTACTGGCAAGCACATTGTCAAGACAGCTCAATACCACAAAGTTTAAAAGATGATTTAGCACTTTGGCAATTTCGTGGCCCAACAACGAGTGACTTTACTAGTGCCATGGAGTTATTTCCTGCCGCAAGTTATCAATATGTACTTTACGGTATGGAGTTTAGTCCAGATTTTTCACGCCAAAGTTACCTGTTTAATCAACAGCAACATGCAGAGCAAATTATGAATCGCAACAGCCAATTAACACAACAAATGTTGCAATCGTTACCAACGCACCGTGATTATATTAATCAATGGCTTGCCGCTTCAAATTAGGAACTTTTAATGACTGAATTAGTAGAATTAAATAATAAAAAGCATAGTAACTATAAGGTAGCAAGCAATAGTCGAATTGACTTTGCCTCATCGCAACATTTACTGCAAGTTAGAGTCGCTGAGATTGGCCACGTGGTTTGTAGTCTTCCGGTGTTTTTATCTAAAAGCCCTCAGCAAGGTAACTGGCAATTATCGGCATTAAGTAGTTTTCAATTGGGCAGTAATTTGTTGGTTCAAGACGGACAGTGGACCGTACCTTATCAGCCGACGAGCATACAAACGTATCCTTTTTACTTGATGAATTCACCTACCGAAAAGCGTGCTTATACCATAGGAATTGATGAAAAGAGTGACGCTTTTTCAACTACGCAAGGTGACATGCTTTTTGATAATTCTGGGAAAGCGACTCAAACACTAAGCCGAATTAAAACGCTTTTAGAAGCTGACATAGAACATGACTACAACACTTATAGCTTTGGAAAGATGCTAGATGAATTGGGCTTGTCGAAATCCATCAATTTATTGGTGCGCTATCAAGATGATAGCACGCAAAAAATTACCGGTTTGATGACTATTGATGAAGATAAATTAAGGTTGTTGTCGCCCTCGACACTGGAGACGCTGAATAAGAAAAATTATCTAGCGGCAATTCATGCCATGTTAATTTCAATTTTACAGTTAAATACCCTTATTCAAAAAAATAATGCTCAAGCACATTTTCCAGCAATTAAAAATATCACTATAGAAGTTAATAAATAATCAGAAATCAATTTAAAAACATTATTGCGCTTTCGAAGAACTAACACTAAACACAGCCAGCTTAACTATATATTTAGCTGGTAGGGGAATTATGAATGTCAGAAAACATTATCCAAATTGCGGTATTTTTATCGGTTACCGCCTTAATAGGTTTACTCACCTATTTGCATTGTCGAGGTAAAGGCCATACACAAGCCAACCAAACCAAAGAATATTTTTTAGCCGGTGGAGGCTTAGCTTGGTATTTTGTTGCTGGTTCTATCACCTTAACTAATTTAAGTACTGATCAGCTCGTTGGCATGAACGGTCAACAAATGGCGCTACTCGCTTTGTGGGAGTTTTCTGCGGTTGTCGGCTTAATTATTTTAGCGAAAGTATTTTTACCTGTTTATTACAAGTTTGATTGTACAACTACCACTGAATTATTAGAAAAACGCTACAACAACAACAGTATTCGTGCGGTGATCAGTGTGATGTTTTTCTTAGGAAGCGCACTTATTTTCTGCCCAGCTGTAATCTATTCTGGCTCATTGTTTATGCAGTCTATGTTCAATGTTGATATTCCGCTTATGTATATTGCCATTACGTTCGCCGTTGTTGGCGCACTTTACGCGATATTTGGCGGCTTACGTGCCGTTGCGGTATCTGATACTTATTCAGGGGTGTTGCTGTTGGTAATGGCGGTAATGGTGGTGATTTTAGCCCTTAATGCCATTGATTATGACTTTTCGGATATTCCAGCTGAGCGATTAACACTGATCGGCGGTGACGACTCGCCAATTCCTTGGCATACATTGCTAACCGGTATGATCTTTATTCAAATGTTCTACTGGGGAACTAATCAGGTAGTTACTCAGCGTGCTATGGCTGCGCCAAATTTAAAAGAAGCGCAAAAGGGCGTTTATGCTGCTGCGGTTATTCGAATAGTTATTGTTCCGGCGATAATTGTTGTCCCTGGCATTATCGCTTTTAAGCTTTATGGAGATATTGGCGATGTGGCTTACGGTCAAATTGTCGGTGATTTATTACCTGCATGGTTATCGGGGATCTTCGCTGCTGCTATGGCCGCCGCGGTACTAACAACTTTTAACAGTAATTTAAATTCAGCTACGGCACTCTATGTTTGTGATATCCATGAAGCCTATATCAATGATAATCCGAACGTCCCTAAGTTGAGTGGTTTCGTGACCATATTATTAACCGTGCTTTCATTATTGTTAGTGCCTGTTTACCAACAAGCTGACAGCATTATTAATTTACTACAGCAACTATATGGCTTACTAAGTATGCCAATTTTATCGGTATTTATTATCGGTTTAGTCTTTAAAAATGTGCATGCAAACGCGGCAATTGTCGCCGTATTCTTCGGGGTGTTTTTATACGGCGCAATGAGCTTTGAATTTTCGCCATTACACGCTCCTTTTGGTCTTCATTATATTCACTTAATGTTTGTGACATTACTTTCCTGTGTAGCGGTTGCTTTATTGTTGAACCGAGTTGTATTTGGCCAAAAAGCTGAGTTAGCTTGGGTAAATAACACGGCTTCAGCTTAACTTAGGTTTAAATTGAAAAAAATATGAATAGTTTACGAAAAAACAATGTAAAAAAACTCGTTCAAGGTACCTATGATGTGCTGATATTGGGCGGGGGAATTAATGGTGCTGTTTCGGCAGCATCACTTGCCGCTAAAGGCGTAAAGGTAGCGTTAATTGATAAAGGTGACTTTGCTGGTTTTACAAGCTCTAATTCATCAAACCTAGCGTGGGGCGGTATTAAGTATTTAGAAAGTTATGAATACTTACTGGTGAATAAGCTCTGTAAGAGTCGTAATCACTTAATGCGTAGTTACCCGTCAACGGTTAAAGAAGTACGATTTTTAACCAGTATTCAAAAAGGCTTTAGATTTCCGCCATTTTTTATCTACATGGGTACGGTTTTATACTGGATGATGGGGAGGTTATTTACTAAAAAGCCTTCATTGTTATTTAGTAAAGAAATAAAGGCATTAGAGCCAAGTATTAATACCGCGAACGTCAGTGGCGGTTTTGAATATTCAGATGCCTATTTATATGACAATGACGCACGCTTTGTTTTTAACTTCATTCGAAATAGTATGAGTTATGGCTGTATTGCTGCTAACTATGTTGAGTCTCAAGGCTCAGCCAAAGAAGGCGATATATGGTTAACAAAAGCCAAAGACGGTATTACCGGTGAAGAAATCACTATTCGCTCAAAAAGCATTATCAATGCTTGTGGTCCTTTTGTTGATAAAATGAATGACACCAATAAAGAAGAAACGGCTCATCATCATGTTTTTTCTAAAGGTATTCATTTAATTGTTGATAAAATTACTGACAGTGAAAAAGTGCTGACTTTCTTTGCTAGTGATGGTCGATTATTTTTCGTTATTCCAATGGGCACGAAAACTTGTATAGGTACTACTGATACCCAAGTTGAAAATGCTAATGCTAAAGTGACTGATGAAGATCGCAACTTTGTTTTAGATAATGTTAATCAGCTTTTAGACTTAGCTAAGCCATTAACCGTTGATGATATTATCTCTGAACGTTGTGGTGTAAGACCACTTGCCATTAAAGGCAAAGGCGGTAAAGCCGATTGGGTACAGTTATCACGTAAACATGCGATAGATGTCAATAAAGACACATCTTATATGTCTATTTTTGGTGGCAAACTGACCGATTGTATTAATGTCGGTGATGAAGTGGCTAAGTTAGTGGCTAGCTTTGGTATTGAGTTACCTTATGCTAATCACAAATGGTATGGCGAGCCTGATGACAGCATTAAAGCAGAGTTTATGCATAGAGCAAGGTTGATGAACTTTGATGATTTAACGCCTTCAACGTCTTCTGAGCCATTAACACAACGATTCTGGCGACGTTATGGTCGTAATGCCATTAATATGCTTGAGAGTATTAGAGAAAAGCCTGAGAAAGGGAAGTTACTCATTGAGAATACTGAGTACCTAGTCGTTGAACTAGAGCATGCCTCGCAGCGTGAAATGGTGACTAAATTAGATGATTTCTTACGTAGGCGTTCAAAAATATCTATGGTACTCAATGAGGAAGATATACTTTCAGATCCTGGTTTAGTTGCTGCCTGTAAGATCTTATTTGGTGATGAAGCGGATGCTAAAATTGAAGAGTATAAAGCGATGTTAGCTGCTCAAAAGCAGTCATAAAGTGTTTTATATATTGTGATTGGATAAGCGGTACCTTGTGTTTTACACAAGGTACCTACTAGTTAAAAAATAAGCGCTAGTTATTTATTATGGCGCTCTTGTAGAACTGCCATCACTTCACTTAAGTCAATTTTCTGATCGGCTAACAATACCAGCGTGTGATAAAACAAATCAGCACATTCACCTAGTAAATCTTCTTTGGTTTCTGCTACTGCAGCAAGGGCAACTTCAACCCCTTCTTCACCGACTTTTTGCGCCATTTTAGTGGTGCCGCGTGAAAATAAATGGGCAGTGTAGCTTTCTTTAGGGTCATCATCTTTACGACTAGCAATAACTTGCTCAAGCTGACTGAGAAAGTTCTGCTGAGTCAATTTTTGCTCAGGGAAACAAGACTCAGTGCCTAAATGACAAGTTGGGCCATCTGGCGTACAGGCAATTAATAAACTGTCTTGATCGCAATCTGTTAATACTTGCTCAACATTTAATAAATGCCCTGAAGTCTCACCTTTAACCCATAGGCCTTGTTTAGAGCGACTATAAAAAGTTGCCTTACCTGAGTCTAGCGTTGCCGCTAATGACTCTTGATTCATAAAACCTTGCATTAATACCGCACCAGTGCCGCTGTGCTGAATGATGGCAGGGATAAGATCATCCATTTTTTGCCATGCTAATTCATTGATATTTTCTTTGTTCACTAACATGGTCTAACCTCAATGTTGTGTGATTTTAAATAAGTTTTTAACTCACTAATAGGGATAATGCCCTTATGAAAAACGGATGCGGCTAAAGCGCCATCTACATCGGCCTGCTGGTATACATCGCTAAAATGTGACATTTCACCCGCGCCGCCAGAAGCAATTAATGGCACACTACAAACTTTACGTGCTTGTTGTAATTGTTCAATATCATAGCCTTGACGGACACCGTCTTGATTCATGCAATTAAGCACAATTTCACCGGCACCTAAGCTAACGACCTCTTTGATCCAATCAAAAGTGGTCCAGCTAGTTTTTTGGGTACGGGTTTCATCGCCGGTAAATTGATACACTTGATATTTACCAGTGTCTTTATCATAAAAACTATCAATGCCGACAACGATGCATTGCTGACCAAAATGATCGGCAAGACGAGTAATAAGGCTTGGATCGCGAAGGGCAGGTGAGTTGATAGAAATTTTATCAGCTCCCATCATTAATATTTCTTTGGCGTCTTCTTCACTTTTGATGCCACCAGCGACACAAAAAGGAATATCAATAACTTCAGCAATACGGCTGACCCAGCTTTTATCGACTACGCGGCCATCTGAGCTGGCGGTAATATCATAAAAAACTAGTTCATCGGCACCGGCTTCGGCATACTTTTGTGCTAGCGGGACAATATCACCAATAATTTCGTGATTTCTAAACTGTACACCTTTGACAACTTTACCATCGCGTACGTCTAGACAGGGAATTATTCTGCGGGCCAACATGCAATAGCCTCCTCTAGGGTAAATTTACCTTCAAGTAATGAACGACCTAAAATAACGCCGCTAACGCCACTACCAATAAGCGCTTTAATATCATCTAAAGAGCCAATACCGCCAGAAGCTTGCCATTGAATACTTGGGTAGTTTTTACATAGCTCAATATATAAGTCGACGTTTGAACCACTTAAGGTACCGTCTTTAGAAATATCAGTACATAAAATATGTTTAATACCTGCTTCAATGTAGGCATCTAATAAGTCTTCTAAATTAACACCACTATCTTCAATCCAGCCGTGAGTAGGTAAGGTTTTATTGCCTTGCTCATCAATTTTTATATCAAGCGCTAAAACAATTTTTTCGCCGCCGTAAGTTTTTAGCCACTCAAGGACTAACTCGGGTTGCTTAATCGCCAGCGAGCCAATAACAACGCGGGTAGCCCCTAAATCGAGTAACTGCTGTACGTCTTCTTCACAGCGAATACCACCACCGACTTGTGTGATCATGGTGTCATGATTTACCACAGTTTTTAACGTAGATAACTGGCGTTTAGTGCTGTCTTTAGCGCCATCTAAATCAACAAAGTGCATTACAGTAGCCCCTGACGCCGCATAAGCTTGCTGGCGCTCTTGCACTGTATATTGATAGTTGGTTTTCTGGTTGTAATCACCTTGGAATAAACGAACGACTTCGCCGTTTATCAGGTCTATTGCAGGAATCATCATGAGGTTATAGCTCCAAAAAATTCTTAATTATTTTACTGCCCAATTCGCTAGAGCGTTCAGGATGAAATTGGCAACCGATAAAGTTGTCTTTTCCGATAATGGCGGAAAACTCGCTGCCGTACTCACAACTTGCTAGCGTATATTCACTAATCGGCGCCGCAAAGCTGTGAACAAAATAGAAATAATCACCGATGTTAATGTCTTTTAATACCGGGTGGTCTGATACGCTAACTAGTGTATTCCAGCCCATATGAGGTAGACGATTACCTTGTGCTTTTAAAGGCTCAACATGTGTTGGGATCATACCTAAACAATCAACGTGATTTTCTTTAGCGCCCTCAGTAGAAGCTACTCCCTCTGTTGAGGACTCGGTCATTAACTGCATGCCTAGACAAAAGCCTAATACCGGCTGGGTTAAGCTTTGTAGTGTAGCTACCAACCCTTTGGCATTGATATTCGCCATGGCATGTTTTGCACTACCCACCCCAGGGAAAATCACTTTATCGGCGGCTTTGATTTTTTCAATATCATCGGTAATAGTCACGTTAAAGCCTAAACGCTCAACGGCAAATTTTACTGAAGATAAATTAGCACAACCGGTATCAACGATGACATTATTTGACGCTGTCGTAACCTGTGACACATCTTGCGACATTACAAGGTTCCTTTTGAGCTAGGCATTTCATCGCCTTCAACTTTAATGGCTTGACCTAATGCACGGCCAAATACTTTAAACAAGCTTTCTACTTGGTGATGACAATTACCTTTACTGGTTGATAAATGTAATGTGATTAACATGGAGTCAGCTAATGAACGGAAAAAGTGTGAAACCATTTGTGTGGACATGGTGCCAACATTGTCGCTAGTAAATTCAGCATCAAACTCAAGCCATGGGCGGCCTGATAAATCAATTGCACATTCAGCGCGGCATTCGTCCATAGGAAGAACAAAGCCGAAACGGCCAATACCACGTTTATCACCTAAAGCTTGATTAAGTGCTTGTCCTAACGCTAGCGCGGTATCTTCAACACTGTGGTGCTCATCAATGTGGTAATCACCACTAACACTACATTGTAAGTTAAAGCCGCCGTGGGTGGCGATTTGATCTAACATATGATCAAAAAAGCCAAGGCCAGTATCTATTTTGCTGCCACCTTTCTTGTCTAAATTCACTGTGATAGTAATATCAGTTTCTTTAGTGGTGCGGGTTACGCTAGCAATACGTGGTTTATCGAGTGAGTCTAAAATTTGCTCGCTTACTTGTGCCCAATTATAGGTTTTACGATCGTACTTAATACCGACAATACCCATGTTAGCGGCTAAGCCTAAATCGGTTTCTCTATCGCCAATAACATAAGAGTTAGTAAAATCTACACGACCTTGTTGCAAGTATTCACTGACCATGCCTAACTTAGGTTTGCGGCAGTTACAATTATCTTCATCAAAGTGAGGGCATAATAGAACGTCTTGGAATGTCACCCCTTGTGAGGCAAATATCGCCATCATTTGATCATGAGGTAAGTCAAAATTAGCTTGTGGGAAGCTATCCGTTCCTAAACCATCTTGATTGGATACCATCACTAGGGCAAAACCTTTCGCTTGAAGTTTTAACAGCTCAGGAATAACGTTTGGCTCAAAAACAAGTTTTTCTAACGTGTCGAGTTGTTTATCAATAGCGGGCTCTTCAACTAAAGTGCCATCTCGGTCAATAAATAATATTTTCTGTTGTTTCATATGTTGCTCTGCTTAAGTGCGTGAGTTTACTCGCGCACTGCTATGATAATACTTGTGTTAATTGGTTAATTTCTGCTTGGCTACCGATACTGATGCGTAAACAATTTTCCAGTTGCATTTGTTTAGATTGATCGCGAATTAAGATATTTTGACTCACTAACAGCTCAAAAATTCGTGTTTTTTCACTGTTATTTATACAACGAAATAATACAAAATTGGCATCGCTAGCAAACACTTCACTACACCAACTTTGTGCATTTAGCCAAGCTGATAAGTCAGTTTTGATGTTATTACATTGTGCAACGCGCTCTGTCATCACTGATAAATCTTCTGTCAGTGCTTTACTAGCAATTTCTGCAACAGGTGCCGAAATAGGGTAAGGGGCAATCACTTTACTTAGTAGGGTAATAATCTCTTCACTCGCTAGGGTAAAGCCACATCGTAAACCTGCTAAAGCAAAGGCTTTAGATAAAGTTCTAAGTACAATAACATTGTCATATTGCGCTAATAATGTTGTGCTGGTTTGCTCTGGGGAGAACTCTATATAAGCTTCATCAACCACTACAATGGCTTGATCTTTAAATAACTCGATAGTTTGTATAATCTGCTCTTTGGCTAATAAGTTACCTGTAGGGTTACCCGGCGAGCATAAAAATACCACTTTCACTTTACCCACTTGCTCGGCTAAAGCGTCAATATTAAGTTGCATACCTTCAGAGGAATCTATCAAAGGAACCTTTACGATACCTGCGCCATGGTTTTCAGCACTGATGGCATACATACCGTAGGTAGGTGGGCAAATCAAAATACTGTCGTGATAAGCTTTACAAAAACTTCTGATAATAAGCTCTATGCCTTCATCAGCGCCGCGCGTTGCTAATACTTGCTCACGCTTAAGACCGCAGTAGTCACTGTAGGCGTTAAGTAAATTATCAGGCTGAAAATCAGGGTAGCGATTAACGTTTTCACTGGTAACCGTGTAGTCGCCTGTACCGGGTGCTTCATTGGCGTTGAGCCACACCTTACTATTCGCTTGTGCTGAGCTACCACTAGCAAATAATCGACGTGCAGATTGATAAGGCACCATGTCGATAAGCTCTTCACGAGCGAGTTTATTTATAACATCAGACATTATGCTGATGCGCCTTTTTCAGTGGAATCGTCATCTTCTAAGCGAATAGTCACGGCTCTTTGGTGAGCATCTAACCCTTCAGCATCTGTTAATTCAATTATACACTCAGCGAGATTAGCTAAACCTGCTTTACTGATTTCTTGTACCGTATAACGGCGTGAAAAATCTGCTAGTGATAAGCTTGAAATCACTTTTGAATAACCGTAAGTGGGTAATACGTGGTTAGTACCGCTGGCATAATCACCTGCTGATTCAGGGGTGTAAGCACCGACAAAGATAGAACCAGCATTACGAATATCAGTGAGTAAGCTTTGCGGATCTTCAGTTTGAACTATTAAGTGTTCAGGACCGTAAAGGTTGGATACCTCAACTGCTTGTTGCATATCTGTAGTTAAAATGAGTCTAGATTGCTTTAATGCTTGCTGAGCAATTTCACGTCGTGATAAAACTGCAACTTGTTTAGCTAATTCAGCCGCTACGTTTTCGATTAATTGTTCACTCTCGGTAAGCAAAATGACTTGGCTATCAGCGCCGTGCTCTGCTTGCGATAATAAGTCAGCAGCAATAAACGCTGGGTTAGCTTTGGCATCGGCTAAGACGAGAACTTCAGAAGGGCCAGCAGGCATATCAATAGTAAAGCCAGCAACTTGTTGAGATAATTGCTTTTTAGCTTCAGTTACATAGCGATTACCTGGGCCAAATACTTTATTGACCGCCGGAATACTTTCTGTACCGTAAGCCAGTGCCGCAACGGCTTGTGCACCACCAATAGTATATATCTCGGTAATACCACATAAATCAGCAGCCACTAAAATCTCGTTAGCTAATTGGCCATTTTTATCAGGTGGACACACTAGAACGGTACGTTTACAGCCGGCAAGCTGTGATGGCACACCTAACATTAACACGGTAGAAGGTAATGGCGCGCTTCCGGCTGGAATATATAAACCTACGCTTTCAATAGCTTCAGTCTTTAGCGTGCAACGTACACCTGGGCAGGTTTCAACAAAAATATCTTCTGGTGTTTGAGCACTGTGAAAACGTTTTATTTGACCATAAGCAGTACTGATAGCTTTTAAACGTTTGTCTGTTAACGCCAGTTTTGCTTGTGCCACTTGTTCAGCTGTAACCGATAAACTTGCTAATGCAATGCCGTCAAACTGTTCAGTTAATGAAAAAAGTGCTTTGTCACCTTGCTTTTGTACTTGCGCTAAAATATTTGATACTTGTGTTGATAATAAGGCGTTATCAGCAATTGCAGGACGGGCAAGCGCATTTATTTTCTGCTGTGCAGAAGTTGATTGCCAATTGATGATTTGAGTGTTCATATATATTCCAAAGTTACTACTTAAAATTTTGTATCCGTTAAATAATTGAAGCTTGAGCAAAGCGTCTACGTTGTGAATCGACTGAGCTTAGTTTACTAAGTGATGACGATGAACAATGAAGACAATGCCGCACAAGCTACAATTATAAAGCGGATTAGCCCATCATTTTCTCAATCGGCATAACAAGGATTGAGTCACAACCCAGTGCTTTTAACTCTTCCATTGTTTCCCAGAAGAAGGTTTCAGTGGCAACAACATGCACAGCCACTAAATCATCACGCCCCGCTAGAGGTAAAACCGTTGGTGTTTCTTTACCCGGTAATAATGCACTGACTTCGATAATTTTATCTTTTGGTGCGTGTAACATGATGTACTTACTTTCTTTGGCTTTCATCACACCATTAATACGAGGAAGTAAGGTATCTAAAATCGCTTGCTTTTCTTCACCTAACGCGTCAGAGCGTTGAATGAGAGATGCTTTTGAGCGAAACACTTCGGCAACTTCTTTTAAACCGTTGGCTTCAAGCGTGGCGCCGGTGGATACTAAGTCACAGATTCCATCAGCTAAACCTACTCTTGGTGCTACTTCAACCGAGCCTTTTAATAAACAAAACTCGACGTTAATGCCGTTATCTTTTGCAAAACGATTTAATAATTGTGGGTACGTGGTTGCAAAACGTAAGCCGTCTAAGCATTGTAAACCTGTGTATTCAAACTCTTCAGGCATAGCAATTGAAAAACGACAGCCACCAAAATTAAGTGGTGTTGTTTTAATGTAATCGTTTTTGCTGCCAATTAGTGCGCGTGATAATTCTTCTTCTTCCAAGGTGTTGTCACCAACAATACCTAAATCACACACGCCATCCATAACTAGGCCTGGAATATCACTACTACGTACTCGCATAATATCAATTGGCATGTTTTTAACGTGTGCAAGTAAGCGTCGGTCGCTTACATTTAGTTTTAGTCCACAACCTTTAAGTAACTTTTGTGTGTCGTCACTAAGGCGTCCTGATTTTTGCATTGCTATGCGTAAACGTGGCTCTGATGTTGTCATCTTGTTCGATTCCTAATTTAAAATTCTGTTTTATTGAAAATATGTATATACAATTTTCAGGGGCATAAAATGCGAAAAACCCCCGAAAGATTTAAAGCTCTTTCGGGGGTTCATAAATATGTTTCTTTAGTTCAACTCCACGAAAAGCCTTTAGCCCTTCATGGTTTTCTCTACTGATAAAAAGTAGAGACCTGAATGGGCTAGTCTATATGGTGGTGATGATGTCGGCTATTCAGGTTAAAAGTCATAATATGTTAAACTCAATAATAAGGTGTTATTTTCTATATGAACTAAGGTTACTGTCAAAGCTTATTCGCCGCAAGGAATAAATAAACATTTTTTATGATGATTTGTTATATGGTGCGAACTTAGTGTTATTACTCTGTTCTAAGTCTTGTAGAGGCTTTGCTTGCAATTATTAAAGGTTTTACGTGAATGCCCGATAAAATAAGTATAGCAATGAGCCTATTACATTTTGACTATTAATGATAACTGGATATTTTATGGATATATTTACCACTGCATTAACCCGTGTTGTTCCTGTACCTATTAAACCAGCAAGTTTAAAAGTTAAAGCGCTTTTAAAAGAAGCTGGCACCAGTAAATTAAAGGATGATTTAGATCATCTTGAAAATCATGAACATTATTTTCAAGAAAAAAATGATAATGAGGCTCAATCAGAGCAAGAGGGAAATGATCAGCAGGAAGCTTCGGCCAAGAAGTCAACTGATAGTGAAAACACCGATGCAGAGTCAGGTGATAAAACAGGGATTAAACATCTAGATATCTACGTTTAATCTTTAAGTTTGGTAATAAACCAGTATAATCTGCCTTTCTTGTAATTTTTCCGTTTAACTATTGCCGTCTCATGACTTCTGTTGCTCAAGCATTTTCCACTAATGGCGCTTTAGCCAATGCTATAGATGGCTTTTCTCCTCGACAAGCTCAAACTGATATGGCGCTAGAAGTAGCAACGGCCATAGAAAGCCAATCGTCTTTAATTGTAGAGGCTGGTACCGGTACAGGTAAAACATTTGCTTATTTAATACCGGCTTTTTTGAGTGTTAATTCCTCAGGAAGTGGCGATGAGCTCAATACAAAGATTATCGTTTCAACAGGAACAAAAAACCTTCAAGAACAACTGTTTCATAAAGATATCCCCTTAGTTAAAAAAGCGCTTGCCAGTAATGTACAGGTGGCCTTATTAAAAGGGCGAGCTAATTATTTATGTCGATATCGGTTGGCACAATATCAAGAAACACGTGGTCAATTAGATGCGAATACGCTAACAGATCTAGTGAAAGTAAAAACTTGGGCTAACACTACGCAAAGTGGCGACATTGGTGAATTAGTGAATGTTACTGAAGATTCAGGCGTGTTTCCTTTTATCACGAGTACTCTAGATAACTGTTTAGCCAAAGATTGCCCTGACTATGAGCAATGCTATCTGGTTAGAGCCAGACAAAAAGCAATTGATGCCGATTTAATTGTCGTAAATCATCACTTGTTTTTTGCTGATATGGCGTTAAAAGATACAGGCTTTGGTGAGCTGATTCCAAAAGCACAAGTGATGATTTTTGATGAAGCACATCAAATTGGTGATATTGCCAGTGACTATTTTGGTGAGGCTTTCTCCACTCGGCAACTTGTCGATTTGTGCACGGATGTCCTACAGGTTTATCGAAGTAAATTAACTGATGTAAAACAATTAGGGTTAGCAGCTGATAAATTACAAAAAACTTGTCAAGAGTTCCGGTTACTATTTAATTATGATCCTGAGCGAGGTAATTGGCGCGAAAAGTATCATCAGCCTCAATTTTTAACTAAATTTCAACGCTTGAAAGTTGATTTAGATTTTTTGTATCAAGTGATTAAGTTGTGTGTTTCTCGTAATGAAGCGATAGATAGTTGTTTTGAGCGAGCAGTAAACCTATTATCACAATATGATGTGATGGCGAATGTTGATGTCAATGGCATGAGTTTTTGGTATGAAACAACGCCACGTCACGTAGTCTTACATTTAACCCCTTTAAGTGTTGCTGATAAGTTTAATACTTATGTTAAAGAGTCAGGGGCAGGGTGGATTTTCACTTCAGCAACGCTGGCGGTAGATAATAGTTTTGAGCATTTCTCTAAACACCTTGGCTTGCATGGGGCAAATCAATTGCTGTTAGAAAGCCCGTTTGATTATCAACAACAATCACAATTAATTGTGCCCAGATACCTACCCGAAGCTAATGATAAAAACCGAGCAGCCCATTTAGCAAAATTAGCTCAACCACTTATAACAGCCAGTAATGGCGCTTGTTTTATGTTATTTACGAGTTATAGAGTCATGAATCAAGTGGCTGAAATTCTTGCTGACAGTATTGATAACCCGTTATTAGTACAAGGGCAAATGGGCAAAAGAGTATTATTAGATAAGTTTGTTGAAACTGATAATGCTGTTTTACTCGCCACGGCAAGTTTTTGGGAAGGTATTGATGTGAGAGGGGATAAGTTAACTTGTGTTATTATTGATAAATTGCCGTTTGCCTCACCTGATGATCCTCTATTACAAGCTCGTTGTGAGGATGTCCGTCGACAAGGTGGTGATGCATTTGCACAAATTCAGCTACCACAAGCTGTTATTGCGCTAAAGCAAGGAGTGGGTCGGCTTATTCGAGACATCAGTGATCGTGGTGTGATGGTTATTTGTGATAACCGGTTAGTTAACCGTCCTTATGGACAAACCTTCTTGAAGAGTTTGCCAGCGATGAAACGAAGTCGTGACTTAACCAAAGCCGCTACTTTTTTAAAAAGCATTAACGACTAGAACATTGTAAATAAGCATTGATGCTTATTTGATAAATATTAAATTTAAAGGTAAAGAAAGTGAATTATTTGGCCATTGATGCTTCAACAGAAGCCTGCTCTGTTGCTCTTCAAATTAATGAGAAAGTATATAGTCGTTATGACTTATGTCCGCAATCTCATAGTTTACAATTACTGCCCATGGTTGATGAGGTATTAAAAGAGGCGGGCATTAAATTAACACAATGTGACGGTCTTATTTTTGGCCGTGGACCTGGTAGCTTTACTGGTGTACGTATTGGTGTTGGTGTGGCACAAGGATTAGCATTTGCAGCAAACTTGCCTGTTGTAGGCGTTTCAAGCTTACAAGCAATGGCACAATTAGCCTACGCTACAGCAAAACAAACTAGTGTGTTATCTGTTATCGATGCCCGTATGGGAGAAGTATATAATGGCTATTTCAACCTGGATGAACATAATATTATGCAGCCGGTTGAGCTTGTGGATAACATGGCAGAATCTGTAAACGCACCTGAGCAGGTAAAAAGTCGTCTAGCTAACTTAGCAAGCGATAAATTTTATGGCGTAGGTACTGGCTGGGATGCTTATAATGAAACCTTTTCATCATTAAAGATTAATGATGGAACACCTGAAGTCCTATTCCCTAGTGCAGAAGCGATGTTAGCTATCGGAATTTCAGCACTTGAAAACGGAGAGGGGGTTTCTGCTGAAAATGCACAGCCTGTTTATGTACGTGACACGGTTTCTTGGAAGAAATTACCGGGCCGTTAATCGTGAGTTATTTCATTGGTAATTGCATCACTGGTAATTGCCTAAATATTAAATGTTTGCTAAATTAAATAGATGCAAATCTCTAGCCCTGTTGGGCACACAACTCCATTTGGCTCTATTACCAAAGCCAATGTCAATAATAAAGACACTGAGAATAATCGCTCAGTGCGTCCGGTTGAGCCCGATTTAGAGCAAGAGCAATCCGCCAATAAACAAGCGCAAACAAGCATAGTTATTGATGAACAAGCCTTGGCTAACTATCAGCAAAGCCAAAACGCTCAAACATCCAATGATTATTCTTCTGCGAGTCAAGATCAACCTTCTGCAAAAAATGAAACGGCAGTTGCCAGTTACCAAGCTATTGATAACTTAGCGCAACGTGAGTCTGTTCAACAACTGTTTGGTGTTGATCTCTTTGCTTAATAGGCAATAATAGCTCGCCCACAAAAAAACTGAGTACCTATGTCCTTTTTTTCTTCTGATAATACAGGTCAAAAATCTTTGAGTTTTTGGCAAAAATACCATTTCTTTATTCTTCTTATTGCTGCCGTCGTTATTAAGCAACTACCTTTAGTTTCTATTCCGTTTAATTGGTTAGAAAGCTATTTTCATGAAATTAGCCATGGTATTGCCGCACTTTTGACTGGCGGAAAGGTATTACGTATTCAACTTTTTGCTAATGGTGCAGGTCTTTGTACTACACAAGGAGGCATTGCTTTTATAATTAGCTTTTCAGGTTATGCCGGAGCAACATTTTGGGGGTGGGGTATTTATAAGTTAGCCAGCGCTCATCAAAATATTGCCAAAGCTTTTTCGGTATTTATTTTTATCTTATTACTCATCTCAATAATTTTTTGGGGAAGAGATTTATTGACTTGGTTTATTTTAGGTGTTTTAGCCGGACTATTTTTATTAACGCTTAAATTACAAAAGCTGCATTACTTGCAACGATTAATGCAGCTTTTTGGTTTGCTTATTTTATTAAATAGTTTATCAAGTCCTTCCTATCTTCTTGATGGACGTCATTTAGGTGATGGTGCAGCATTAGCTTCTATGACTTTTATCCCTGAAATAATTTGGGTAATAGTTTGGTTTTCTCTCGCATTGGTCGCTTTATATTCCCTCTATAAATCAGCCAGAAAATCAACGGTATAACAACAATAAGGATTGAGCTTTGTTTACTATTAAAGATGAAATTAAATTTAACTTTGAAACTATGTCTATACAGGGAGTGACGACAGGCAGTAAACAAAATGAAAATGTCGATAATATCGTTTTGTGTTTGCATGGTTGGCTTGATAATGTCGCGAGTTATTCACCAATGTTCCCTTATATGGTTAGTGAATTACCCAATAAGCATATTATCGCTATTGATTGGCCGGGACACGGAAAATCTACACATAAAAGTATTGATGCGCATTATCATTTTATTGATTGGGTTTATGATCTTTTACAGCTTTTTGAATTAAACCAATGGCAAAAGGTTGATATTGTTGCTCACTCTATGGGAGGGATGGTGGCAAGTGCCTTTACTGCGGCCTTTTCCGAAAAGGTAAAGTCATTAACATTAATCGACTCAATTGGTTTTATCAGTGCAAAAGCAGAGCAAACTACCCAACAGCTTCGTGATGGCATGTTGAGCCGTTATAAAAATAACGTCAAAAATCATAAACGAAACCGGAAAAAGTTGCACCCTAACATTGAGTCAGCAGTTAAAGCTCGCGTTAATGTTTCAGATCTTCAATATGAGCATGCTAAATTATTGGTAGAGCGTGGCTTGGAAAAAGAAAGTGAGGGATTTAGTTGGCGAAGTGATGCCCGTTTAAGAAATACTTCTCCTTATCGACTAACATTAACTCAAGCTCAACAGTTTATTCGTGATATAAAGTGCCCTGTACAGCTGATTTATGGCAGTAATGGCATGGAGCAGGTGAGCTCAGGTATTAAGGTCTTTGGGCATTTGTTTGATAACTTTACCAGTCACGAATTAAATGGTGGACATCATGTTCATATGGAGCAGCCAGAAAAAACTGTCAAGTTAATTAAACATTTTTTAGCTGAATGTTGAACGTTAGCGACAGTTTACTAGGATTTAATTAATAATTATGGAAACATAATGAATAATTGAGTTAAAACTCTAATTATGTTTATAATTCAAACAAGCGTTTAAATTTATCTGGAACTATCTGTTAAAATTTGATAAAACAGTAGCCGAATTATAAAACTTCAATACATATGAAGTATGAATAAAAAGTAAACTGTGCGCTACACTATAGCTAGCGACAAATAAACCATTGAGGAAAAGCGTTGTGGAAAAAATCTGGTTAGAAAAAAGTTACCCGCCTGGAGTTCCATTCGAGATAAACCCAGATAAGTATCCATCGTTAGTGGCCATGTTTGATAAGTATACGGCCCAATATAGTGACAGAACTGCTTTTATCAATATGGGAGCAAAAATCACTTATGCTGAGTTTGCTGAGCAAGCAACGGCATTTGCGGCTTATCTTCAACAAGATTTAGGGCTAAAAAAAGGTGATAAGTTCGCCATTATGGTACCTAATACCTTGCAATATCCTATCGCATTGTTTGGTGGCTTATTAGCGGGTTTAACCGTTGTAAACGTCAACCCTTTATATACAGCTCGTGAATTAGAGCATCAGCTTAAAGATTCTGGCACTAAAGCCATGCTGATAATTGAAAACTTTGCACAAACGTTAGAAAAGGTTATTGCTAATACCCCCGTTGAACATGTGATCATGACATCATTGGGTGACCGTTTAGGCTTGGTGAAGGGCAAAGTGGTTAACGCTGTTGTTAAATACGTGAAGAAAATGGTGCCTGCATTTAATTTGCCTGATGCCATTCGTTTTAATGCTGCACTTGCCAAAGGAAGCCAATTAACTTTTACGCCTGTTGAGTTGTGTGGAGATGATTTAGCCTTTTTACAATATACTGGTGGCACAACTGGCTTATCAAAAGGTGCCATGTTAACTCATCGAAATATGGTGGCTAATTTAGAGCAGGCGAAAGCGGCGATAAAACCTTTATTACAAGAAGGCAGTGAGCTAATTGTTACAGCCTTACCTCTTTATCACATCTTTGCTTTAACGGCTAACTGCTTAACGTTTATCACTTTAGGCGGAACCAATTTATTAATCACTAACCCTAGAGATATGCCAGGTTTTATTAAAGAGCTAGGCAAATATGATTTTACCGCAATCACTGGTGTTAATACCTTGTTTAATGGTTTGTTAAACACCCCTGGCTTTAAAGATTTAGATTTTTCAAAGTTAAAAATGTCACTAGGTGGTGGCATGGCGGTTCAGCGACCTGTTGCTGAAAAGTGGCAGCAAATTACTGGTACAAGGCTACTTGAAGGTTATGGACTAACTGAATGTTCACCTATGGTCAGTTTAAGCCCTTATAACCAAGAAAGTTACGATGGCACTATCGGCGTTCCTGCTCCCTCTACAGATATCAAGATTATGCTAGAAGATGGCAGTGAAGCACCTTTAGGTGAGCCAGGTGAAATGTGGGTTAAAGGCCCTCAAGTGATGAAAGGTTATTACAATCGCCAAGAAGCGTCAGATGAAATTTTAAAAGACGGCTGGTTAGCCACAGGTGATGTTGCCTGTGTTGATGAGCAAGGGCACTTTAGTATTGTAGATCGTAAGAAAGATATGATCATAGTGTCAGGCTTTAATGTTTTTCCAAATGAAATCGAAGAAGTAGTGATGATGCACGATGGTGTACTAGAAGCTGCTGCCATTGGTGTTCCTCATGACGCGAGTGGTGAAATGGTGAAAATATTTGTGGTAGCTAAAGATGAGGATTTAGATGAAGCTTCATTAATCAAGCATTGTCGTGAAAATCTAACCAATTATAAGGTGCCGAAATTGGTAGAGTTTAAGGAAGAGTTACCAAAAACAAATGTAGGTAAAATTTTAAGAAGAGAGTTACGATAATTTCTTTTTGATTTGAAATGCAAAGGCGAGATTTTATGTTTACTTAATAGAAACATACAATCTCGCCTTTAGTTTTTACTGAGCCTTTAAAACCTGCCCATTGACATCAACACTATCGTTAGACATTAAATAAACATACAAAGGCATAATATCATTTGGTGTTGCTAGTATACCTTTATCTTCAGCGGGATAAGCACTAGAGCGCATGTTTGTGTTTGTTGCACCGGGGTTTATCGCGTTAGTTCGTAAGCCGCTATTTTCATACTCATCAGCAATAACTTGCATCATACCTTCTACAGCAAATTTTGAGATGCTGTAAGGGCCCCAATATGCTCTTCCTTGACTACCGACACTTGAAGAAGTAAACACTAATGACGCTTGCTCTGCCATTTGTAATGTTGGGATCAATGCTTGTGCAATTAAATACTGCGAAGTGACATTTACCTGTAGAACGTCATTGAATATTTGTTCATGAATTTGAGTAAAAGGTGTTAATTCACCTAAAACTGAAGCGTTAAGTAATGCACCATCGAGCTTACCAAACTGACTGGCAATAGTTGCAGACATATCAATATAGTTTTGTTTAGTTGCTCCCTTTAAGTCCAGAGGGATGATAGCTGGCTCAGGAAGGTCAAGTGCTATTATTTCATCATAAACACTTTCTAGCTTACTTACGGTTTTGCCAAGTAAAATAACGGTAGCACCTAACTTTGCGTAGGTGAGTGCTGCTTCTCTACCGATGCCGGCACCAGCACCCGTGACTAAAATAGTTTTATTCGCTAAGGCATTTTCTTTAATGGGGTAATCAAACATTATTATTTATTACTGAGCTAATTGATGAGGGTATTCTACTATTGGGACTTTTTAATAACGAGTAAAAATTATCTTTATTGAGGTTTTTATCGTGTTTTCACTCATTATCTTTACATAATAGTGACGTTTTTAAGCACAATCAGAAAAAAATATTGATTAAAGTGCAAAAACAACTGGCACATTGCTATTTGTTGCGTTAAGTTTAACTGGTCTAACTAGTTAAATTTAACGTTTACTTGTTCGTGAAATTTAAAGTAATTACTCAAAATTAATGATTTTGGCTAAAAGATTTAAAACAAGTTTTGAAATACTAAATGTAAAGAATAATAAAGATAAAACAAATACTAGGCTTTGGGGAGATAAAATGAAAAAGTTAGTTCTAAGTCTTGCTGTTATTAGTGCGCTGGGTTTAAGTGGCTGTGATAGTGAAACAATTGAAGATGTAAAAAAAGACGTCGCTGAAAACGGCACACCTGTTATCGCATCAGCAAGAGTCGTGTTTGATCCAGGTGCAGACGTACCACTATTATCTGTACCAAATGATCTCTTGTTTTCTGGAACAACAGATGGCACTTTAAATTTACCAGTCGATGATGCCACTGACTTTTCAGATCCTACAGTTGCAATGAGTGCAGTTGATGGATGGTCAACCACTAACCCTTTCGTTCTCGATATAGATTTTCCGACCGATAGAAGCCTTGATGGTAATACTGTCTTTAGTCCCGCGTCAGTTAAGATTTTTGAGTGTGAGCCAAAAACACTAGCCGATGATTGTGTGGTAACGAGTGAACTAACCTTCGGTGAGGATTTCGTTGCACAAGCTTCAGGTAATAGTATTGCTGTTGTTCCCCTTAAACCATTAAAGGGTAAAACTACTTATATTTTAGCATTGACCAATAACTTGAAAGATAATACCGGTAAGTCAATTGCGGGCTCATCTACTTATGAGTCTGTCCGCCAAGATATTACTACTCACCCACTTGCTACTGAAGCTCAATTAGGTTTGCAATCGGTTATTAATAGTTATGAAAATGCTATCGTTACTGCAGGTGCCGATAAAGATTCGTTAATATATACTATGTCGTTAACGACTCAATCTACTGTTGATGTTTTAGCTACTACAAAAGCATTAATGGCGAACAATGTACCGGCTATGCTTGAAGCTGCATTGGGCGGCACTCCAACTATAGGTATTCAAGATACAGGTATGTCAGTTGCTGACATCTTAGCAGGTCAAATTCCAGCTGAACTTGTTCCTCTTTATAGCAGTGCTAATTTCTTTCAAGGTAGTATTTCATTACCTTATTATTCAGGAATACCAACAGCTGAAAATCCTATGGCACCAGTAAATGATTGGTGGAAAGGGTTATGTGATTCTGGTCTTACTTTGTCTGTTTATGCGGCGAGTGGTGGAACTATTCCTGAAGGACCTTTATCTGTTGCCGATGCTACTTGTATAGCTGTAGCCGATGCAGCAGGATTGGCAGCGCCAGGCTTACGTGACTTAAGTACAGCACCAGGCTTTGAAGAGTTTGATACTGAGCGTAACTTAACGCAATACAGTCCTATTCCTAAACAAAATACAGCTATGGATGTGGTTGTACAAATGACTACTCCTGATGTAGCTATCGCTAACATGGTTCGTCCTAGCTTTGGTTTAGCAGGGGACTTAGTTGAACCAGCAGCTGGTTGGCCGGTAATTATTTTACAACACGGTATCACTTCGAAGAAAGAAGATATGTTAGCTATAACAGGTATTCTTTCAGCTTTTGGTTTTGCAACAGTTGCAATAAACCAACCAATGCATGGAGATCCTGATGTATTTGGTGGGTTATTACCAGGTGGTAGCCGTGGGTTTGATTTAAATGGTGACGGTACTGACGAAATAAATGCTAGTACAGTTTCTGCTACTCACTATATGAACTTAGCCAGCTTGTTAACTACACGTGATAACTTACGTCAGTCTACATCCGATTTGTTAGGTTTACGCTTAGGTTTGAACTTCTTAGGTGGAGTTGACTTAGATGGTAACCCTATCAAAGTTGATGCTTCTCAAGTGCACTTTTTAGGACATTCATTAGGTGCTATTGTTGGTATTAACTTTATTGGTTTGACCAACACAGCACTTGATCCGCAAGTAGATCCTCTGTTTGCTGTTAATACTAACTCGCTTGCTATGCCTGGTTTAATGGCAGCAAACTTCTTATTTGAATCTGGCGCATTTGGCAATGTTGTTAAATCTAGTTTAACTTATGCTGCGTCTGAAGAGTTCCAAGGCTATGTTGCTCAAGTTCATCCGGGGGAAGTACCACCAACTGAAGCTGAGCTTGTCGGGTATTATCTAGATTTCTACGCACTGTTAACGCCTGAGCAGCAAGCTGGTTTAGAAAGCACATTTGCTGAGTTTGCTTTTGCAGCGCAAACAGTTACTGACGCTGGTGACCCTGCAAACTATGCAGCAATGATGGCAGCAACTAACACACCAACACACTTGATTGAAGTTGTTGGAGATGGCGGCGCTAACCTAAGCGATCAAGTTATCCCTAATTCAACTTCTGCTGCACCATTTGGTGGAACTGAAGGTGCTATTACGTTATTAGGTTTACCTAGTGTAAGTGCTGATGCGGCTGGCTCAGGAGCTGTTCGTTTCGTATATGGTCATCATAGCTCTATCTTAGACCCAAGTGCGAAACCTGAAGCACCAGATAATACAGCAGCATCTACGCAAGAGATGCAAGGTCAAGTTGCTGGTTTCTTCTTATCTAATGGACAAGCGATTACTGTGACAAACCCTGAGGTAGTCCAGTAGAATAATCTATTGAATGTAAAAGCCCTTAGCTAAAACTAAGGGCTTTTTTTTACCCAAAAATCAAGTAGAATCACGGACAGTTATTTTTATGTATATAGTGATCAGGAGTATCATTTGGAATTTTTATACGAATATGGTTTGTTTTTAGCAAAAACAGTAACCTTTGTTATTGCCGTTATTGCAATCGTTGCAGTAGTCGCTGCATCAGCAATTAAACAAAAGCATAAAAAAGGTGAATTGGAAATCACCGACTTATCAGAGCAATTTGAAGATGTGGAACAAGAAATTGTTCATGCATTGCTTAATAAAGAAGAATTAAAGCAAAAAGAAAAAGCTGATAAAAAGCTAGCTAAAGAACAAGCAAAAAAAGATAAAGCGTCCGCGAAAGAAAATGCTAAAGCAGAGACTGAGCAGCTAACCGAGACGAAATCAAAAGTATTTGTTATTGATTTCAAGGGTAGTATTGATGCTAAAGAGGTGAGCTCTTTACGTGAAGAAGTTAGTGCTGTGTTATCGGTTGCCACCAAAGAGGATGAAGTATTTGTTCGTTTAGAAAGTGGCGGTGGTATGGTTCATGGGTATGGTTTAGCGTCATCCCAACTTGATAGACTTCGTCAGCACGAAATTCCTCTTACCGTCTCTGTAGATAAAGTTGCCGCATCTGGTGGTTATATGATGGCCTGTGTTGCGAATAACATTATTGCCGCACCATTTGCTATTTTAGGCTCTATAGGGGTTATTGCTCAACTTCCTAATTTTAATAAATTACTGAAGAAAAATGATATTGATTTTGAACAATTTACTGCCGGTGAATTTAAACGAACAGTGACTATGTTTGGAGAAAACACAGCTAAAGGTAAAGAAAAGTTTGTTGAAGAGCTTGAAGAAACTCATGTGCTGTTCAAGGATTTTGTTAATGAACACAGACCAAGTTTAGATCTTGATAAAGTAGCAACGGGTGAGCATTGGTTTGGAACTAAAGCGCTAGAGCTTGGCTTAATTGATACTATTCAAACTAGCGATGATTACTTACAAAAGCTAAGTAAAAGCCACAAAGTTGTTGCTATTAAGTACGAAGTGAAGAAAGGGTTGGCGGAGAAGTTTGCTAAAGCCGCATCGTTATCTGTAGAAGGTGTATTTGGTAAATTAATGCAGAAAAATAGAATTTTCCCAAGTTAAGCCGTTCGATAATAAGCGCTAAACTGAACACTGTTTAGCGCTTAAATAATATTATCGTTACTGGTCTTTTAAATGATGAAAGTCTATTTCTTCAATTTTATTACCGGCATTATCATTTAAGAACATTTCTTCATCAAACTGTCCTTCACTTTTCGCAACAACAATACTTACCATACTATCACCCGTTACATTAACGGCAGTACGTGTCATATCTAGTAATCTATCAACACCTATAATTAATGCTATACCTTCTACTGGTAATCCAACTTGATCTAGTACCATGGCCAACATGATTAATCCTACACCTGGGACACCTGCTGTACCGATAGAGGCTAACGTAGCGGTAAGTACCACAGTAACGTAATCTGCTAGTGTCAAATCTTGACTGAAGACTTGAGCTATAAATACCGTAGCAACCCCTTGCATTATTGCTGTGCCATCCATATTTATTGTTGCCCCTAACGGCACAGTAAACGAGGCTATTGAGTTTTTCACTCCCATTTTTTTCGTAGCAGTTTCTAAAGTCACTGGAATAGTAGCGTTAGAGCTAGCGGTAGAAAAAGCAAAAATGGCTGCATCACGCATCTTCTTAAGGAACTTAATCGGACTTAATCCCGTGAATAACTTGAGGATAATAGGGTAGGTAATCAATGCATGGCTAAATAATACGACTAATACAACGATGAAATAAACAATTAAATTACCAAAGGTTTCTAATGATACGGTAGTGAATAACGTTGCTAGTAAAGCAAAAACACCGTAAGGCGCAAGGTTCATCAAAATAGTAACGAGGCGCATAATAACTTCACTTAAATCTTCAAAAAGTGCAGCAATACGCTCACCAGCTTTACCAGATAAAGCGATAGCTATACCAAAAAGTAAAGCAAAGACAATTATTTGTAGCATTTTTCCTTGAGCAAATGCTTCAAAAGGGTTTGTTGGAAACATCTGAATAATCACTTGAGCAAGTGAAGGAGCCTCTCTAGAGCTAAAGCTAGTATTGGTTGTCATGCCAACACCTTCACCTGGACCAACGATGAGAGCTATTAAAATAGCAAAACTAATAGCAATAGCGGTAGTGATTAAATATAAGCCGATAGCTTTACCACCTATACGTCCTAATTTGCTAGTATCTTGTAATGAGCAAACCCCACAAACTAATGAAACAAACACCAGTGGAACAACTAGCATTCGTAAACTTGCCATAAAGATTTGACCGGTAATTTCTAATACACCATCGACTAGAAAGCTCTGCAGTGATATTTCAAATAGAAACAAGTTGATGACAAAGTCTTTACCATTGGGCATCAGCCATTGTAAAAAAGTCCCTAAAAGTATGCCGCAAACCATTCCGATTACAATTCGAGTGGTTAAACTATATTTTTTAGGGAGAGATGTTGAATCTGTTTCAGACATGATTAATTGAATACTCTTAGATATTATTATGCATGGTAGGTTAACAAGATTTCTTAGGATTAAAAACAATTTTGCTTAATTTATACTTATTGAAGAAAAGCTGAATTTTAGTTAACAACCTAAATGGATAAGGTTTTTTTCATTTAAGTTGTACTTTTTTGCTATTTATCAGTTAATATGATTAAAGAAGATTAATAAAAGATAATAGGGATGCCCTTATGGAGTTACTTCGACGCTTAAGATTTACCATGCTACTAATGATGTTAACCACATTAATAGCATGTGGTGGCGGTGATGGAAGCCTTTCTAGAGATGATGACGGCGGTGGCGATGGTGGAACTACAGATAATCCAGTTGCAATTACTTTGGCGTTATCTAATCAAAATGTTACAGGACAAGAGCCGGTAACAATTTCTGCTACATTAACCCAAGATGGTGCTGCAGTAACGGATACTGTAGTAACTTTCTCCTCTGAAATAGGTGCATTCTCTCCAACTTCAGGTACCGCACTTACTAATGACGCAGGTGTTGCTGAAATCACTTTAACCGCTGGTAGTGTTCGAGGTGCAGGGGAAGTAACCGCATCTGTCTCTTCTGGTGAAGAAGCAAGTATTGGCTTTACTACGCAAGGGGATGATATTGGTGTTGTCGGTGACATTAATATCACCGTGACTTTAGTTGATACTGATGGCAACCCAACCGATACAATTACTTCCTCTAAGTCAGGCAAAGTTATTGCTCATGTTGATGGCATAAGTACACCAGTTATTGTTAGCTTTGCATCTAATGTTGGTGAAATACCTATTGCGTCAGCGATAACAGATGAAAATAATCAAGCTAGTGTTGATATCTTAGCAGGCGGCAGTTTAGGAGCTGGCTCTGTGGTAGCAGGAATTGACAGTGGTGAAATAGGGCATGTCCTTTTAGTAGTAGGCTCTTCAACAGTAACTATGGGCAGTGGCGACCCGCTTGTTGAAGGTGAAGCTGAAATTAGCTTAGCGCAAATATCAGCTGGTGGTACTACGGTAGTTACCGTTAATATTGTTGACGACCAAGGTGCTTTATTTACAGAGCCTGTTGATGTTAATTTCTCATCAAGTTGCTCAAGCTTAAGTACCGCAACAGCAGAGCTAAGCTCACCAATTACTACCTCTAATGGTATTGCGACCAGTACATACTTGGCTAAAGGTTGTGTTGGTGATGACCCAATTAATGTGACGGCTAATGCCGGTGGTATAAACCTTTCAGCAACTACTTCAGTGAATGTATTACCTGCTGATGTCGGTAGTATCGAATTTGTTTCGTCTGTTCCTGAGAATATTTCAATTTTAGGAACGGGTAGTTTAGGTGGCTCAGAAAGCTCAGTGGTTAAATTTAGAGTATTAGATACCAACTCTAATCCGGTAAACAACCAAGTCGTTAATTTCTCTTTAAATACTGATGTTGGTGGTATTCAACTCATTCCAGCGAGTGCGACGACTAATAATGAAGGTATAGTTCAAACCGTCATTAATTCAGGTACTGTTGCTACCAGTGTTAGAGTACAGGCGACTATTGATGGTAGTGACCCAGCTATTTCATCTCAATCGAGTGTATTAGTCGTTTCTACGGGTATCCCAGATCAAGATAGTTTTAGTTTATCTGCAACCATTTTAAATCCAGAAGGTTGGGATAGAGATGGTACAACCGTTGAAGTTACTGCCCGATTAGCTGATGCATTTAACAACCCTGTTCCTGATGGTACAGCGGTGAGTTTTACCACTGAAGGTGGCTCAATTGAACCGTCATGTGTAACTACTGCTGGAGCCTGTACAGTAACTTGGACTAGTCAATTACCAAGACCTGAAGGACATGTGTTAGCGCATAATACAGGTGATGAGTACAATTTCTTTACTAATATGCCTGATATTATTCACCCGCCACAGCAATACAATACGTTAGGGCAAAAATACGGTGGCCGCGCAACGATTATTGCGACTGCGATTGGTGAAGAGTCCTTCCCTGATTTAAATGGTAATGGTCGTTTTGATGCAAGTGAAGCAGCTGCATTTGCTGGGACTGACGTTAGTGGTCAGCCTTATGATTTAAAAGAAGCTTATGCTGATTATAACGAAGATGGTTTTTATAACCCCGGTGAAACGGATGCCGCTGAAGAAATTGGTGGTGAATTAGAAGAATTTCTAGATTTTAATAATGACGGCGTATTTACGGTTAATGACGGATTGTATAATGGCGTGCTTTGTTCTATTCCTGCTCATGCTACATGTTCAGAAGATAAGTCGTTAAATGTGCGTGCCCAACTTGTGTTAGTAATGTCTGGCAGTAACCCATTATTGATAGTGAATAGTACTGATGATGCTGTTAGCCCGACTTATGATGATGATAACGATACAAATACGCCTGAAATAGCCAATCCTGATTTTGATTCAGATGATAGTGCAGTTTACATCGCAGGTGAAAATACTGGTTTTGTTACTTTAACCATTGCAGATTTACATAATCAGCCTATGCCTGCAGGGACTAAAATTACCTTTTCTCCTTCGGTAGGTGGTGGTGCTACACCAAGCACTTTCGTTTGGCCTAATGATAACCATAACGGCGGCTTAACGTTTTCTGTTGGTATCAAAGGTGCAAAAGAGCCAACGGCAGGGGTGTTAAGTGTCACTGTAGAAACTGAAGAAGGGCAAGTAGCAACTACCTTTTCACCTGTGACAATAATTATTCAATAAAAATTATCTAGGGTAATTCCCGAAAAAGCTAACTAAAAAAACCGCTTAACTTGTAAAAAGTTAAGCGGTTTTTTAATGGTCGTATTTAATTTATGATTTATTGATTGCTTCAATCAAAAAGGCAGAAATTTCACTGGCTACTTGTAGCGTTTTATCTCTACTTGTTTCTCCTTGCCCTGTGCTATCGGTAAATGGCGCTATTTCCATCATATCGCCACCCGTAATTGGATATTTTTCTCCAATAGCTTTGAGGATTTTCATCGCTTCACTGGGCATTAAACCATCAGGCTCTGGTGTACCTGTTGCACTAGCATATGAGTCATCAATAGCATCAATATCAAAGCTCACATATAACTCATCAATATTCTGCTCTGCTAATTGGGCGAGTATGTTAGCTATAACGGTATCAACACCAAGGTCTTTGACTTCATTTGCCCAATGTTGTTTAACACCAAAGGTACTTTCCCAATGTGATTTAGGCTTACCGCTTGAGCGGATCCCCACTTGAATCAAATGTTCATTGGCAGGTAAGTGATCTAAGATATGAGTACACCATGAGCCAAAGCATAAATCTATGCCTAAGCGCTCTACTAATAAATCTGTATGAGCATCAAAGTGAATAATACCAGTACGTATACCTTTTTGCTTTTTAGCTTGTAAATAAGCCTTAGTCAGTGGATAACTTACGCTATGATCACCACCAATACCAAAAATACCTTTATCAGGAAATTCAGCATAAAAATCATGTAATACATCTTCGGTGATACTTAATGGACTAACACAATAATCACTTTCTGTATTTTGATATAGCGCTTTTCGACAATTAGCTATTGTTGCATCATTCAAATATTTATCCGCTAATAAATGTGGGATCACACGAACATCGCCTAAATCAAATGTCTGAATATTTGGGTATTGTTCTAGTAATGATGAACGCAAAAATAATGGTCCCCAATTGGCACCTCGTAATATACCGCCGCCACAATCTGATGCTATACCTAAAATAACAGCGTTAGAGGCCTCTGGCAGTTCATCTAAGGTGTTTTTCCATAGTTCCTCAATATCGGTCGCTTGACCATAAATTGATTGGTGAAGTTGCTCCTTACGCTCTTTGGCTGTATTGACGGTAAATACTCCGTTTCCAGGAGGACATAAACATTGTGTTAATTTTTCTTTAAAGTGTGTAGTTAATTGCGGCATTTTTATCTCAACAAACAGGTCAGTGATAAGATCAATTTTAATTTTTTACTCTTTAACCCTTATTTTTTTTTACAAAGTCGATTATGATTGCGCTGAAAGTAAGGTTAATTAAGTATTATAGCCAAAAGTCATAAGTACTTATAGGCGTGAAACAGAGCCTAAAAAATAAATGCTTGTCAATTTGCATATTTATAGATATATGTATAAATAGGTATGCAACCATATTTTTTAAATGAAATTAATTTTAGCGCTATTTAAGTGATTCGAAAGAGCATGCTCGCACTTTTTGAGCTTAAGTAGTGAATGAATAAAAAGACAAAAATAAATTTTTCTTCATATGTAGAAGAACGATCGAATTAGTAGGAATACAAACTTTTATGGCAAAATCATTAGTTATTGTCGAGTCGCCAGCCAAAGCGAAAACAATAAATAAATACTTAGGAAAAGACTTCGTTGTCAAATCAAGTGTTGGTCATGTACGCGATTTACCCCACAGTAGTACGGGAAAAAAAGTAGCGACAAAATCACCTGCTGAAGTACGTAAAATGGCGCCTGAAGCTAAAGCTAAATATAAAGCAAAGCGCGATAAACAAGCACTTGTCAATAGAATGGGTATAGACCCAGATAAAAATTGGGCGGCTAATTATCAAATATTGCCGGGTAAAGAAAAGGTTGTTACAGAGCTTAAGAAACTTGCCGATAAAGCAGATACTGTCTATCTCGCGACCGATTTGGATCGCGAGGGAGAAGCGATTGCTTGGCATCTTAAAGAAATTATTGGTGGCGATGATGATAAATTCCGTCGAGTAGTTTTTAACGAAATTACTGAAAGCTCAATTCAACAAGCGTTTTCTACGCCTGGTGAATTAAGCATGCCAGGGGTAAATGCACAGCAAGCTCGTCGATTTTTAGATCGAGTCGTTGGCTTTATGGTAAGCCCTTTGTTATGGAAAAAAGTAGCGAGAGGTTTATCAGCAGGGCGAGTGCAATCAGTAGCAGTGAAACTTGTTGTTGAAAAAGAACGTGAGATTAAAGCGTTTGACCCTAAAGAGTTTTGGGAAATTGCTGCTCAAACTCATGCTAGTAGTGGTGAAGCATTAGCACTTGATGTCACTCATGAAAATGGTAAAGCTTTTAAACCGACGAATAAAGTAGATGCAGACAAAGCATTGTCGACTTTAAAATCGGCTGATTATGCCGTAAGCAAGCGTGAAGATAGACCTTCAAAAAGTACACCTTCTGCGCCATTTATTACGTCAACTTTACAACAAGCTGCCAGCACAAAGTTAGGTTATGGTGTTAAGCGTACAATGGGGCTCGCTCAGCGTTTGTATGAAGCGGGTCATATAACGTATATGCGTACCGATTCAACCAATTTGAGTAAAGATGCGGTTGATATGTGCCGTGGTTTTATTAGTAAAAACTTTGGTGATAATTATTTACCTGAAAAAGCGAAAGTGTACGGCTCTAAAGCCGGTGCCCAAGAGGCTCATGAAGCGATTCGCCCTTCTAATGTTAAGCTTGAAGCTGCGTTACTTGAAGGAATTGATGCTGATGCTAAAAAGCTATATGAGTTAATTTGGCGTCAATTTGTTGCCTGTCAAATGACCGCAGCGAGATACACTGTGAGTACACTTACAATCAGTGCTGCTAGTTTTGATTTAAAAGCAAAGGGCAGAGTTATGCAATTTGACGGTTGGACACGTGTTCACCCTCAACTTTCTAAAGGTGATGATAAACACTTACCTGATTTAGCCGTAGGTGAAGGATTAACCTTAGACGATTTAGATGCAAGTCAGCACTTTACTAAGCCGCCAGCACGTTTTGGTGAAGCTTCATTGGTTAAAGAGCTGGAAAAGCGCTCAATCGGTCGTCCATCTACTTATGCTTCGATTATTTCTACCATTCAAGATAGAGGCTATGTACGTTTAGATAAAAAACGTTTCTATGCTGAGAAAATGGGCGAAATCGTAACAGACAGTTTATCCATGAGTTTTGAAAAACTGATGAGCTATGACTTTACCGCTAACATGGAGCAAGAGCTTGATGCTATTGCGGTTGGCGAGCTTGACTGGAAAGGTGTGCTTGATGAATTCTATAAGAATTTCAGTAAAAACTTAACCTTAGCCAACAAAGACGTTGATGATGGTGGCATGCGAAATAATTCGCCAGTATTGACAGATATTGATTGCCCAACCTGTAATCGTAAAATGGGAATAAGAACTGCTTCAACAGGTGTGTTCTTAGGTTGCTCTGGTTATGCTTTACCACCAAAAGAGCGCTGTACTACCACCATGAATTTAACCCCAGGTGAAGAAGCGGTAAGTGTTTTAGCTGAAGATCAAGAAACAGAAGCTTTACGTGCAATGCATCGTTGTCAAAAATGTAATACAGCGATGGATAGCTATTTAATTGATGAAACGAGAAAGCTACATGTTTGTGGTAATAACCCTGAGTGTGATGGCATTGAAGTAGAGCAAGGCACGTTCAAAATCAAAGGTTATGATGGCCCAGTTTTAGAATGTGATCGTTGTCAATCAGACATGGAATTAAAGTCTGGTCGTTTTGGTAAGTACTTTGATTGTACTAATGCAGAATGTAAAAATACTCGTAAATTACTGGCTAACGGAGAAGCTGCGCCACCAAAAGAAGACCCTGTACAATTACCTGAGCTAGCGTGTGAAAAGTCAGATGCACACTTTGTTCTTCGTGATGGTGCTGCCGGTATTTTCTTAGCAGCTAATACATTTCCTCGCTCTAGAGAAACTCGTGCGCCAAAAGTTGCTGAGTTGAAACGCTTCAGAGATAGAATTTCTAGTAAATTTTATTATCTTGCTGATGCACCAGAGCAAGATAATAACGGCAATTTAGCTGTTATTCGTTATAGTCGTAAAACCAAAGAGCAATATGTTATGACAGAGGTCGAGGGTAAAGCCACCGGCTGGACAGCGAAGTATATTGATAGCAAATGGGTAGAAGAAATTCCTAAGCCGAAAAAGAAAGCAGCGGCTAAGAAAAAGCCCGCGAAAAAAGCGGCAGCTAAAAAATAGTTAAAAAAGAGCCTACATTATGTAGGCTCTTTTATTTTACTCAAGATAAATTCAATATCACTACATTGCTAGTCTAACCCTTCTAATTCATCAATAACTCTTCTCGCTTCAACTATTGTACAGTCTGTTTTAGCAATTAAAGCACTAACGGTAACATCGCTTAGGTGCATAGCCACACTCATTAACTCATCATGATTTAAATGCTGATATGTTTTTTGTAGTAGCTTACTTAACCAAAGCCAACTCGGTTCATTAGCTAGCTCTATCGCATGTAATATTGCTTGTATTTGTTCATAATTAGCTTTTAACTGCCAATTCCTCGAGCGGCCAATACGTTGCAGTGTGCAGCCTTCCTTTCTTATTATCGCTTTAAGAGCATAGGCTTTCATCGCTTTACGCAAAAATGAAGGTAAGGTAATGGTATTAGTTTTATTTAGCATTATAAACAGTTACGAAAGGAATAAATGGCATTAAAAAGCCAGCGAGAGGCTGGCTTGTTAATGTGTTAAATAGTGACTTACCATTTCTTCTTAGGTTGAAATAACAAATCCAGCTCATCTTCTTCACTTTTTGCTTTTTTCGCGGCATCTTGTGCGTTGGTGCTTTTCAATGCATCAGTTATGTCAGTGAGTTGCTCAGAAATTTCAGCTTGCTTTTTAGCAACATAATCGGTTTTTAGTGGATGATTGGCTAAAGTTTGTAAAGCTTTCTCAAGGTATTGACGTGCAGAGCCGAGCATATCTTTATTTTGGGCTTGTGAGCCTCTTTTCACTAAACTTTCGATGTTAATTTTTAATTGCATAGCATCAAGTCGCTGATCTTCTTGAGTAAATGTTTGCGCGTCTAAATTGCCTTTGCTTTGCTCTGATTTTAAGGTCGCGCGCAATTTTTTAATACATTGTAAAATAGTTAATATTTGTTGCTCATTGTCGGGTAGCATAAATGTTTCATCACCTGACTGATTAGCAGCTAAATCTTCTGCCGCTTCTAATCGAGAGCTCAGCTCTCTAACTCTATTCTTTATGCCTTTCACGTTAGGAGATAAATCTTGCATAGCTTTGGCAGCATTTAAGCTTCTTCGGTTTAATATTTTTACTAAGTTAGGGCTTGAAGGTAAGTTGGATAAGTTAAGAATGAGTTCTTCACTTTCGTCAATGATAGCTTTTTGCTTAGCAACCTTTACTCGTTTTTCTGCTTCTTGCTTTTCTTTATGCTGTTGAATGGCACTAACCACAACAACAAAAATGATTAAGGCGATGATTAGGCCTACGATTATAGCGATCATAATAGAGCTCTTATGTTAAAAATGTAAACGACTGTTCACTTGGATTTTTTACTTAGGTAATAGCAGTCTACAAAAAATGTAATGTTTAGCAAAGAAGAAGTTAACTTTAAGCTAATTTAATTTCTATAGCGCTTAGAAAACTAAAGAAAAAGTTGTTAACTGGGTGTAAAGAATAAGTTAGCTTAAAATAATATTAGCGGGTTTATGGCAAAATGTTGAATTTAATTTACAAAAATTGAAATTTGATATGGAATAAAATCTCAATTAAGTATATTATTTTGGCATAAGAACCTTCTTGAACCAACTCATTAAGTCTAATTATGAAATTGCAACAATTACGCTATATCGTTGAAGTACTAAATAACAACTTGAATGTTTCCGCTACAGCAGAAGCACTTTTTACTTCTCAACCTGGTATTTCAAAGCAAGTAAGAATGCTTGAAGATGAGCTAGGTATTCAAATCTTTGGTCGAAGCGGCAAGCACCTCACGCATGTAACTTCAGCGGGACAAGAAGTGATTAATATCGCTCAGCAAATATTGTCTAAAGTTGAAGGGATAAAAGCTGTTGCTCGTGAGCATACACAACCTGATGAAGGTAGATTACGGATTTCAACAACGCATACGCAAGCACGTTATGCATTACCTGAAGTCATTCAAGGTTTTATTAAGAAATACTCAAAAGTTTCATTGCAAATGTCACAAGGCACTCCGGCACAAATAAGTGATGCTGCGGCGAAAGGAGATGCAGACTTTGCAATCGCGACTGAATCTTTACATTTGTATAATGATTTAGTAATGCTGCCGTGTTATCACTGGAATCGCAGTATCATTGTTCGTAAAGATCATCCTTTAGCGAGGAAACAAGACTTAACCATCTCTGATATTGCCAAATATTCTTTAGTTACTTATGTTTTCGGTTTTACAGGTAGATCTGAGCTTGATGCCGCATTTGAAAAAGCAGGTGTTGAGCCTAAGATAGCCTTTACGGCTACGGATGCTGATGTGATTAAAACTTATGTCCGTCTTGGGGTAGGGATCGGGGTTATCGCCTCAATGGCAATTGATCCTAAGATTGACAGTGATTTAGTTACGATTGATGCAAGTCATTTATTTAAAGCAAGTACCACTAAAATTGGCTTTAGACGCGGTAGTTTCTTACGTGGCTATATGTTTGATTTTATAGAACGTTTTGCTCCTCATTTAACGAAAGATATTGTTACTCGAGCTATGATCATGAAAAACAACGCTGAAGTTGATGAATTATTAAAAGACATTAAATTACCAACGTATTAAGCCAGTTTCACCAGTTGTGAGATCTATCACAACTGGTAGCCTTCCCGGTTATTAAGTTAACATTCAATGATATTAACGGCTAACCCACCCCTTGAAGTTTCTTTATATTTAGTTTTCATATCATTACCTGTGTCCCACATGGTTTTAATAACTTTATCTAAAGACACCTTTTGAGTACCAGTACCACGTAGTGCGAGCCGAGAGGCATTAATCGCTTTTACTGAGCCCATGGCATTACGTTCAATGCAGGGCACTTGTACTAAACCGCCAACAGGATCGCAAGTTAAGCCTAAATTGTGTTCCATTCCAATTTCAGCGGCATTTTCTACCTGGGTTGGACTTCCACCCATAATTTCAGTTAAGGCTGCTGCAGCCATTGAACAAGCAACGCCGACTTCACCTTGACAGCCAACTTCAGCACCTGAGATAGATGCATTGGTTTTATATAAAATACCAATAGCGGCGGCGGTTAATAAATACCGTATACAGTCATCGTCTGTAACAGGTTGGACAAATTTATCGTAATAACAAAGTACGGCAGGAATAATACCTGCAGCGCCGTTGGTGGGTGCAGTAACAACACGGCTTCCCGCCGCATTTTCCTCGTTAACCGCTAAAGCAAATAGATTGACCCAGTCCATCGCTGATAATGGGTCATTTGACTTTTCTACTTTCAATGTTCGGTGTAAAGCAGGGGCTCTACGATTAACTTTTAGTCCACCAGGTAAAATGCCTTCGGTTTTCATGCCTCTTTCAACACTACTGCGCATTGCTTGCCATATAGTAATTAATTGCTTACGAATACTCGCTTCATCATTCAAGCACTTTTCATTATTCATCATAATGGTACTAATACTGAAACCACTTTGTTTTGTTATAGCTAATAGCTCGGCAGCATTACTAAATTTATGCGGTCTATCTATATTTGCATGCAATGATAAAGCGTTATTTTTCTCTTTTTCAAAGTCACAATCTTCAACAATAAAACCTCCGCCAATAGAGTAATAAGTTTGCTCAAGTATCATTGTGTCATCTTGATAGGCATATAGGGTCATGGCATTGGCATGAGCAGGCAGGGTTTTTCTATGATGATATATAATGGCGTCATCTTTAGGAAAGTCGACATTGTGTTCACCGTTAAGATGAATTTTTTGCGTGGCAACAACATCCGCTAAAATAGAGTCAATTGAATCAACGGGAATGGTTTCAGGCATCTCACCGGTTAAGCCTAAAATGACAGCTTTTCCGGTGCCATGACCTATGCCTGTTTGACCTAGAGAGCCAAATAACTCACATTTTACTCGATCAACGTTAAATAGTTGAGATTGTCTTTGGAGTTCATCAACAAATAATTTGGCTGCCTTCATTGGGCCTACGGTATGTGAACTCGAGGGTCCAATACCAATTGAAAACATATCAAATACACTAATCATATATATTTCCGAATAAAATTCCGCTCTTTGCGGTTTGTTCTGGTGTTAATGTGGGTAATGATAGCTGAAAGTTATTGTCATTAATATCAAATATTAGTGCAAATTTTAGAAAAGTTATAAAAATAATAGTGGATTTGAGAGATATCTATTTAATATGTTCAATAAAGTCTTTTAGCATCGCAGCAGTGGCACCCCATATATTATAGTGTTTGTAAGGGAAAAAATGGACATTGTGATAACGTCCTTGCCTAAATACCTTGATGCAATGGTGATTTTCTTCCTGTAAGAAATACTGTAATGGTACTTGGAATATTTCAGCCACTTCGTTGTCATCAAGTTGATAATTTTGTTGGCCATTAATTATCGCGATTATTGGCGTTACTTGGTAACCACTAATAACTTCATAATGCGGTAGCTTGCCAATTATCGAAACCGATTGAGCTGGTAAACCAATTTCTTCGTAAGACTCTCTTAAGGCTGTTGTAATGAGGCTATCATCCTCTGGTTCTACTTTTCCTCCAGGGAAGCTTATTTGAGAAGGGTGGTGCTTTAGGTGGCTTGAACGTTTAGTTAGTAAGACTTGTAAGCCTTGACCGTCTTCTGAATTGTTGACTAAACCAATTAAGACAGCAGCAGATTTAAGTGGTAAAGGGTGTTGATAGTTATGACTAGATTGCGGTAGTTGCTTTAAATGAAAACGCGTTAAAAATTCATCTTTAGTCATTGGCTACTCACTTACCTTAGCGGTGAATTTTTCTAATACAGGTAAAATACGATTTACTTTATCATAAGTTTCTTGATATTCACTGTCCGCAGTTGAATCAGCAACAAGTCCGCCACCCGCCCAGCAGTAAACTTTGTTTTCTTTAGCTTCGTCGGAATAATGCTGACAAACTAAGGTGCGTATAGTAATGCTGGTATCCATAGTGCCACACGTTGATATGTAACCAATGCTGCCACAATAGACACTACGTCGATGAGGCTCAAGCTGCTCTATGATCTCCATGGCACGTATTTTAGGTGCCCCAGTAATCGAACCACCCGGAAATGCAGCTCGCAGTAAATCATTAGCGCTATAATGTTCGGCTAATTGTCCTTCAACGGTGCTAACTAGATGGTGTACAGCTGGAAAGCTTTCTATATCAAATAATTTAGGAACAAGTACCGAGTTCGGCTCACATACTTTGGAAATATCATTTCGAAGTAAATCGACGATCATGACATTTTCGGCACGATCTTTCTCTGACTGTTGAAGTTTAGAGGCATTCTCTTTGTCTTCAATAGGGTTGATACTTCTTGGCATTGTACCTTTTATGGGTTTACTTTGTACCTTACCTTGAGATACTTGTAAAAAACGCTCAGGAGAAACACTTAAAATGGCAGAGTCTTCAAAGCGCATAAAAGCAGAGAAGGGGGTTTTATTTTCATCGCGAAGTGCACAGTAAGCCTCGAACTCATCTCCTTGATAACTTGCACAAAAGCGCTGCGCCAAATTAATTTGATAACAATCACCCGCAGATAAATGCTGCTGAACTTGATTGAATTTTTTTACATAACTGGACTTAGTCATATTACTTTGCCAGCCAGTCAATAATGAAAATCCTTGTGAAGTAGCTTTTGAGCTTGTATTTTTTGTTAAAATACCGTGTAAACTAGCTTCAATTTGTTCACGCTCATTGGCTGGGCAAACTAAGTAATATTGTTTTTGTTTATGATCATAAACAATCGCCTGACTGTAGATTCCAACGGCCATATCAGGGATACCGATATTCTGCTCAGCACTAACCGGAATATTTTCAAAACGTCGGCCTAGATCGTAACTAAAATACCCTAAAGCTCCCCCTAAAAAGGGAACAGGCATTGATTTATTTTCTTGCTCTGCAATTGTTGATTTAGTTAATATCTTTTCTTGAATCCTTGCTAATAAAGAGAGTGGATCTTCATTACTTTGGTATTTTTCATCACTATCAATATAATGAATATTCGTTATATCTGCAAAGGTAGTTAGAGTCGCTTTAGGTTGCCAAACGATGATGTCAAAGCAGGCATCTATATGTTTAGTTTGACCTGAGTCTAACCATATAGCCCATGGTAAAGCAGCTAAAGGTGTGAATATCTCTTTCGGTGAAATACCTTGGTTAACCGTTAATGGCTGTATAGATAAACTGAGGGGGAATAATGAAGACAAGGCTTTGTTTCTCTGAAATTTCGACTATTGGCTACTGGCGGCTATTTCAATAGCAGGTTATTATATAAGGACGAGATTATATACCCAAGTGAGTGTAATGTGCAGCTTTCAGTGAATTGAAACTTGCGCTTTATGTTCATTTGGCTTTCCACACTGTAACGAAAGCTGAGAGCGAACAAGATGTCCGATAAAATAATCAAACAACAAGATTTAATTGATAGTATTGAAGATGCACTGCAATATATTTCTTATTATCATCCGCTTGATTTTATTCAAGCACTAGAAAAAGCTTATCATAAAGAGCAGAACACCGCCGCTAAAGATGCGATTGCACAAATCCTTATTAACTCACGTATGTCAGCAACGGGTAAACGTCCAATTTGCCAAGATACTGGTATTGTGACTTGTTTTGTGAAAGTAGGTATGGCGGTTAAGTGGGACAAAACTGACATGACTGTTCAGCAAATGGTTGATGAAGGTACTCGCCGTGCTTATATGAATCCTGATAATCCATTACGTGCCTCAATTGTTGCTGACCCTGCTGGCACTCGTAAAAATACCAAAGATAATACCCCATCAGTTGTACATATTGATCTTGTTGAAGGCGATGAGATTGAAGTGATGATTGCCGCTAAAGGTGGTGGTAGTGAAAATAAAACTAAAATGGCGATGCTAAATCCGTCGGATTCTATTGCTGATTGGGTGGTAAAAACTCTACCTTCAATGGGAGCCGGTTGGTGTCCACCAGGTATGCTGGGTATAGGTGTTGGTGGTACAGCTGAAAAAGCGGGTGTTTTAGCTAAAGAAAGTTTGATGGACCCTGTAAATATACAAGAGCTTGTAGATAGAGGCCCTCAAAACGCTGAAGAAGAACTACGTTTAGAAATTTTTGAACGAGTGAATAATTTGGGTATTGGTGCACAAGGGCTTGGCGGTTTAACGACCGTAGTTGATGTGAAAATTAATTCAGTGCCTACCCATGCTGCTTCTAAGCCTGTGGTTATGATCCCAAATTGTGCCGCTACTCGCCATGTTCACTTTCATTTAAATGGCTCAGGCCCAGCTGATTTAACACCGCCTAAATTAGAGGAATGGCCAGATATTACTTGGGAAGTCGGTGAAGATGTTCGCCGCGTGAATGTGGATGGCTTAACTAAAGCTGATATTAGCGAATGGAAAACCGGCGAAACAGTATTACTAAGTGGTACTATTTTAACTGGCCGTGATGCTGCTCATAAGCGTATTGCTGATTTGATTGCCTCTGGAAAAGAGCTACCCGTTGATTTCACTAATAAATTTATTTATTACGTAGGTCCGGTTGATGCCGTTGGTGATGAAGCTGTGGGGCCAGCAGGTCCTACGACTGCAACACGTATGGATAAGTTTTCTGAATTAATGTTATCTAATACCGGTCTTTTAGGCTCTATTGGAAAATCTGAACGTGGTGCTGCAACCGTTGAAAACATTAAAGAACATAAATCAGTTTATTTAATGGCGGTTGGCGGAGCTGCTTACTTAGTGTCTAAAGCAATTAAGAAAGCTAGAGTTGTTGCTTTTGAAGAGCTAGGTATGGAAGCTATTTATGAGTTTGAAGTAGAAGATATGCCAGTGACGGTTGCCGTTGATAGCTCAGGTGAGTCAGCACATGTAACTGGCCCTGCTATTTGGAAAGCGAAAATCGAAGAGCTAGATGAAAAGTTAAAAGCTTAGTAGATAGAAAGCTTATTTTAAAAAGGCGGTAAGTTATTAACTTACCGCCTTTTTATATTTAAGTGCCAAGGTTACTCAGCTAAACGTAATAATTCATTAATACCCGTTTTAGCACGCGTTTTAGCATCAACTTTTTTGACAATAATTGCTGCGTATAAACTATATTGACCACATTTCGATGGTAGGTTACCAGGAACGACAACCGAGCCTGCAGGCACACGGCCATAATGTATTTCACCTGTTTCACGGTCGTAAATTCGGGTACTTTGTCCGATAAATACACCCATAGAGATAACTGAGCCTTCCTCAACAACTACACCTTCAACAATCTCAGAGCGAGCACCGATAAAGCAATCGTCTTCAATAATTGTTGGACCAGCTTGTAATGGCTCTAAAACGCCACCAATCCCAACACCACCAGATAAGTGTACGTTCTTACCAATTTGCGCACATGAGCCAACTGTTGCCCATCCGTCAACCATACAACCTTCATCAACAAAAGCGCCGATATTGACAAAGCTAGGCATGACGACAACGTTTTTTCCAATATAGCTACCAGTTCGTACCGAAGCTCCCGGTACAACACGAACACCGTCTGCTTCAAACATGGCTTGAGTATAGCCGTCATACTTCATAGGGACTTTATCAAAGAAAGTACTCTCAGCACCGTCCATTACTTGGTTATCCCAAATGCGAAACGATAGTAATACCGCTTTTTTTAACCATTGATGAACATACCATTCACCATCAATTTTTTCGGCTACTCGTGCTGAGCCATTGTTAAGGGCTGCAAGTGCATCGAGCACAGCGGTTTTTATCTCGTTTGAGACGGTTGATGGGCTAATATTAGCTCTATCATCAAAAGCTTGCTCTATTGTGGCTGATAATGCATTTAAATCTGTCATGAACTTTTTCCTGTAATAGTAAATATTAATCTATTTCTTGAGTTAGCTTGTCAGCAAGTTGTTGTTTTTCTTCATCGGTTAACGCCATGTTGTCACTGTTTGAAATAGTAAAAACATCGTCAGCTTTTTCTCCGAAGGTGGTTATTTTTGCTGAATGTATATTAATTTGTAGTTGTTGAAATACTTGAGCAATATTGCCTAATAACCTTGGTCTATCAAGGGCAATTATTTCAATCATGGTTTTACTTTTCGCGGTGATCTTAATAAAGCTAACTTGAATTGGAAATTTAAAGTGCTTCACTTCTCTACGCGCTGGCTGTAGCGGTATATCACAATAATTATCTTGCTTTAATTTTTCACTAAGTGCATTAGCTATTTGATCAGTATGATAACTTTCCTTAAGTGCTTTGCCACGAGAGTCTAAAATAATGAATGTATTAACCGTGTATCCGGTTTTTGTCGTAATAATTTTAGCGTCATGAATTGACAGTTTTTTAATGCCTAATAGATCAACAGTGCTGGCAAAGGTATTAAGCTTCTCTTTAGCAAAAACAAATACTTCAGTACCACCACGATAAGGTTTAGGGCTAATTATGACTAGCGGCTCACCACGATCATGACCAATAATCCGTTGGCAATGTCGAGCTATTTGCTCAGGAGAGTAACGTAAGAAATAATCAGCACGAAACTCTTTCCATAGTGACGTTAACTCTTCTTTATCAATATTGGTTGATTCTAAGATATCAAGCGCTTGCTGTTGGTTCTCACGAATTTTTGAGCGTGTTTCTACTGGTTTAGATAAACCGCGCCTTAGTGCACGCAGGGTATTAAAATATAAGTCATGTAATAAGTTGCCTTTCCAGCTATTCCATAAGCTTTCATTCGTGGCGCGCATATCTGCCACCGTTAAGCAGTATAAATAATCAAGGTGGGCTTCATCACGAACAATATCGGCAAAAGTGCGGATCACATTTTCATCATTTATATCACGGCGTTGAGCGGTGACAGACATAACCAGATGATTTTTGACTAACCAAGAAACCATATTGGTATCATGCTTATTCATTTGATGGGACTGACAAAAAATCTGTGCGTCTACTGCGCCTAACTCTGCATGATCACCACCTCTACCTTTAGCTATATCGTGAAAGATACCGGCTAAATATAATACTTCTGGCTTACGGATCTTTTGAACTATCTTGCTACACAAAGGAAATTTATGGTTATGTTCTTTTTGACTAAACTGATAAAGGTTTTTAACGACTCTGTAACTGTGTTCATCTACCGAGTAGGCATGAAAAAGGTCAAACTGCATCTGACCAACAATATTACGCCATGAAGGCAGATATGAGCCGATAATGCCGTGTCTATGCATTAAATTAAAAGCTAAACCTAATCCTCGTGGGTGTCTCATGATTTGCATGAAAATTTTTCGGCATTGTGCGTAGTCAATCAAACCAGATATCAAGCGTCTTCTCGCGTTACGCATCAACCGAAGCGTATGAGAATGAATTCCTTTAATTTCAGACTCTTGTGCGATAATCAAAAACATTTCGATCATTTTCGCTGAACGCATAAAAATTTTATCGTTCGTGGTGTTAATGAGTTTATCTACAATTTCAAAATCTTGGTTGATCGTTTTACTCTTTGATCGCTCCGGATCTTGAATTATTTCTTGTTTAAAGCGCTGTAATAAAATGGTATTTAGCTCGCCAACTCGGGCAATAATCCGAAAGAAGCGCTTCATCATACGCTCAACTGGCGCTTTACCTTCGTCACCGAATCCCATCATTTTGGCAACATCGGTTTGATAATCAAATAACAAACGGTTTTCGCTGCGTTTAGCAACAAAATGTAATGCAAAACGCATACGCCATAGATAATCTTGCGCTTCAATTAGCTCTGCAAGTTCATTAGGATATAGGTATTGATGTTGTACTAACTCTTCGAGTGAATCAGCTAAGAAATGCCTTTTTGCCACCCAGGCAATAGTTTGAATATCACGTAGACCGCCTGGACTGGCTTTTAAGTTTGGCTCCAAAGTATAGGCTGCGCCATGATATTGCTGATGTCTTTTCTCTTGTTCTGCGCGTTTAGCAATAAAGAACTTTTCAGATGTCCAAAAAACATCTTCGTTTAACAGTGGCATTAACTGCTGTGTTAAGGTTTCATTGCCTGCAATTTGGCGCATTTCCATTAAGTTAGTTGCAACAGTGACGTCATTAATGGCTTGCTTTAAACATTCTTTTAAACAACGAACACTATGGCCAATATCAAGTTTTATATCCCATAACTGGGTAATGAAACTTGATATTCTTTCCTCTAAATCTGTATCGATATCTGATTGAGTTAATAATAATATATCAACGTCTGAATACGGGTGTAATTCACCACGCCCATATCCACCCACGGCAAGTAGACTAATCTGAAACTCATCAAGTTGGTGCTGACACCACAGTTTGGTGAGTATGGCATCAACAAATACAGCCCGAGCAACTAATAAGTCATTAACATCACTTTCGGTGAAAGCGTCTTTATGCCACTCATTGAAACTCTTGGTTAATTGACAGATATCTTTACTCGTTAAGTTATCAGCGGCTATCGCTAAGCTGTCAGTAAAATGTATGGGAACTATATGTTTTGCTAAAGGAATATTAGTCAATTACTTACCTATTACTTAAGTTATTATCAGCGATTATTGCTTAGTTTTGTAGAATACGACGTATGGTTTCTTCTTGTCGTAATGTTAATATTTCACAACCTGTTTTGGTGACAACTAACGTGTGTTCCCATTGGGCTGAATTTTTACCATCACTAGTATATACAGTCCAATTGTCATCTTTATCTAATAGCGTAGTTGCTTTGCCTAAATTGATCATTGGTTCAATAGTAAAGCACATTCCCTCAACCATTTTCTCGCCAGTTCTATTTTTATAGTGAACAATTTGTGGCTCTTCATGAAATTCTTTACCAATTCCGTGACCACAGTAGTCTTTAACGATGGCATAACGACCTTTGCTTTTTATAAACTTCTGGATAGCCGTGCCGATTTCACCAAAATCAGCACCGGGTTTTACTTTTTTCAAACCAACGTAAAGAGCTTCTTGAGCTAAACGACATAAACGTTTATCTTCTGCGGATACATCACCAATAAGAAACATTTTACTGGTGTCACCATGATAACCATCTTTAATAACAGTAATGTCAATATTGATGATATCGCCATCTTTAAGCTCTGTATCATCAGGAATGCCGTGACAAACAACATGATTAACTGAAGTACAAATAGATTTTGGAAAATTATGATAGTTCAATGGTGCTGAAATTGCCTGTTGTACTTTTTCAGTATAATCAGCACATAGAGTATTTAACTCGTCCGTTGTGATACCAGCCTTTACGTGAGGGACAATCATTTCAAGGACATCACATGCCAATTGACCTGCAATGCGCATTTTAGCTATTTCTTCTTGGCTTTTAATTTGTATTGCCATAGAGTTCTCTTTATTTAGGTTTTACAGAAACGTTATTTCGCAAAGAATTTATAAAAGTATTTATCTTAAGCTTATCAACGCTTTTTGTTATTTATAATATCTTTATTGTAACTTAATTATGCTTTTCTATCTCAAGCTTAACTGCTTCAACAATAGCCGAAGGCTGGGTTAAATAAAAATTGTGATTCAGCAAAATTAATTTATCGTCAATGGCCAATAATAAAGCAGGAATTGCTTGTGTTTCAATAATGTCTTGTAAAGCAAAAACTTCTTGTACAAGCTCTTGAGCATCTTTACTAAGCTGTTTACTTTTTAGCGCTTTGGCAGGTGGAGATAATTTTAACTGAGCAATTATCTCGTCTAAATCTTGCTGGCTTTCTAAGTTATTTCCTTGAGTAAAATGCGCCGTTTGTATAGCGTTTAATAATGGTAGGGCTAATTGCGTATTTTTCAATTGTGCCCAAGCCATTATGTTAGCCGCTAAAGTAGAATCTCGGTTGTGAGCAAGCGATGAAAAATAACTCTCTGGGAATTTAATGTCAGCTAATTGTTCTACTTCACGAATTTCATTTTCTTTAAATTTAGTATCGACGTCATTAAGTGATGAAAATAAAGCGCTATGCCATAAGTGTAATGTTATTTCAGGATAAGCTTGCTGAATTTTATTAACCAAAGGTGTAGCGGCAAAGCTCCAAGGGCAATGGCTATCGTATAGGAAAAATAGTTGAACGGATGATAAAGGTGTAGTCATTGTCTACCTAAAATGCGTAATTTAGTCATTAACAATGATTTTAACGTGAACAAGACCATTATCCCAGTGAATTATTTATCTGGTTAAAAATATCTTTTTATGGTATAAAGTGCCCGCTAAAATTTTAGTCGTGATCAGCAACTTTTTACAGGTATTGGTCGTGCAGGTTTTAGCAACATTCAAATCGATAGGTTTATGCATAAGCAAAATCTATCTTATTATAAACTCACATACATCTATATAAGGTATGCCGGGGTGCCCCGCCAAATAACCACAAGGTTATCTGAGCAATGAGGGTCGTGCATATTGGGTGTATGAACGCTTAACCCCATAAAGGAAAATACAATGTCAAACGTTTCAATGCGCGATATGCTTAAAGCAGGTGTTCATTTCGGTCACAAAACTCGTTACTGGAATCCAAAAATGAAGCCATTCATTTTCGGTGCTCGCGATAAAGTTCATATCATTAACCTTGAACAAACAGTTCCTATGTTCAATGAAGCTCTTGCTTTCATTAACAATGTTTCTTCTAAAAAAGGTAAAGTTTTATTTGTTGGTACTAAACGTGCTGCAAGTGATGCTATCAAAGAAGCTGCGATCAAATCAGATCAATTCTTCGTTAATCACCGTTGGTTAGGTGGTATGTTGACTAACTGGAAAACAGTTCGTCAATCAATCAAACGTTTAAAAGACCTTGAGTCTCAAAGCACTGACGGTACTTTTGAAGCGTTAACTAAAAAAGAAGCGTTAATGCGTACTCGTGAAATGGAAAAGCTTGATAAAAGCTTAGGTGGTATTAAGAACATGGGTGGTTTACCTGATGCTATCTTTATCATCGATGCCGATCACGAACATATTGCTATTAAAGAAGCAAACAACCTTGGTATCCCAGTAGTTTCTGTTGTTGATACTAACTCAAACCCAGACAATATTGATTATATTGTTCCAGGTAACGATGATGCAATCCGTGCAGTAACTTTATACTGTGACGCTGTAGCTAACGCCGTAATTTCTGGTCGTGAGCAAAACATCGTTGTACAAGCTGAAAAAGACGGTTTTGTTGAAGCTGAATAATTTCTTTTAAAAGAATTTATCTAATAGTAATACAATTGTAAAAATTCGTTTTTATTGTACCAGCCACAAAAACAATGCATTGTTTTTGTGGCTATTATTTATTTTATATTCTTGTGTCATAGCAATGAGCATCGACATGGGAATAACTGAACACTGAGGAATTAACTCATGGCAATTACTGCTGCAATGGTTAAAGAACTTCGTGAACGCACAGCTGCGGGCATGATGGATTGTAAAAAAGCGTTACAAGAAGCTGACGGTGATATGGAACTTGCGATTGAAAATATGCGTAAGAACGGTCAAGCAAAAGCGGCTAAAAAAGCAGGTAATATCGCTGCTGAAGGTCAAATCATCATTAAAGATGGGACATTAGTTGAAGTTAACTGTCAAACTGACTTCGTAGCAAAAGATGACAACTTTTTAGCGTTTGCTAACAAAGTTGCTGATGTTGCTGCAGCTGAAAAACTTTCTATCGAAGACTTACAAGCTAAGTTTGAAGAAGAGCGTATTACACTAGTTACTAAAATCGGTGAAAACATCAATGTTCGTCGTGTAGCTTATGTTGAAGGTACTACGTTAGCTTCATACAAGCATGGTGCTACGATTGGTGTTGTTGTTGCTGGTGAAGGTGATGCTGAATCACTTAAGCACATTGCAATGCACGTTGCAGCGAGCAAGCCAGAATTTTTAACGCCTGATGATGTTCCAGCTGATGTTGTTGCTAATGAAAAACGCATTCAAATCGAAATGGCGATGAACGAAGGTAAGCCTGCAGAAATCGCTGAGAAGATGGTTACTGGTCGTATGAAGAAATTTACTGGTGAAGTTTCTCTAACGGGTCAAGCTTTCATCATGGAACCTAAGAAAACTGTTGGTGAAGTTCTTAAAGAAAAAGGCATCACTGTTTCTAGCTTCGTACGTTTAGAAGTTGGTGAAGGTATCGAGAAGAAAGAAGAAGATTTTGCTGCTGAAGTAGAAGCGCAAATCGCAGCTGCTAAAGCTTAATCTATCTTATTCGTTTTACGAGAAAGAATTCAATTCTAGTTATTGATGTCATAGTTTAGTCGCTTTACGAGCTCACTAAATTTATCAAGGATTATGAATTAATATAAAACGCCTATTCTGAGAAATCAGATTAGGCGTTTTTTTATGCATTATTTTCACATTTTCTACATAAATGGCATAATAATGGCGCTTTTTTCAGTTAAGGCTTTCTTGGTTAAGCTAAACGTACTAAAATGTCGGCGGTCTTTTAGACCCTAATCTTCTTTTAGCGAGCCAAAATAGGAATTTTCGTCTTATGAGTATCAACCCAAAACCAACGTATCGTCGCATTCTTCTAAAATTAAGTGGTGAAGCACTTATGGGGGAAGAAGGCTTTGGTATTGATCCGAAAATCCTTGATCGCATGGCACAAGAAATTAAAGAATTAGTCGAGATGGACATTCAAGTGGGTCTTGTTATTGGTGGCGGTAATTTATTTCGTGGTGCTGGTTTAGCTGAAGCCGGCATGAATAGAGTTGTAGGTGACCAAATGGGCATGCTAGCCACTGTGATGAATGGCTTAGCAATGCGTGATGCATTACACCGAGCATTTGTTAACACCCGACTGATGTCAGCTATTGATTTAGCAGGTGTATGTGAACGTTATAACTGGGCAAATGCTATCAGCCTGTTGAAATCTGGCCGTGTTGTGATTTTCTCTGCGGGCACAGGTAATCCATTTTTTACTACTGATTCTGCTGCGTGTTTACGTGGTGTTGAAATTGAAGCTGATGTGGTATTAAAAGCAACTAAAGTAGACGGTATCTACTCTGAAGATCCAGTAAAAAACCCAGCAGCAGAGCTTTATAGTGAACTAACGTTCGATGAAGTTTTAGATAAAGAATTAAAGGTCATGGATTTAGCTGCATTTACGCTTGCCCGTGATCATAATATGCCTATCCGAGTGTTTAACATGAATAAACCTGGCGCATTAAAATCCGTTATTATGGGTGATGCTGAAGGCACGGTTATAACAAGATAAATTGAAATTTTTTAAATTTAATTAATTATTTTTAGGATGTATTAACGTGATAAATGAAATAAAACAAGATGCGCAAGAGCGTATGGCTAAAAGCATTGAGTCTTTAAAAGGCAACCTTAATAAAGTCAGAACTGGTCGAGCTCATGCTTCATTACTCGACAACATTAGTGTTGACTATTACGGAATGGAAACACCATTAAACCAAGTGGGCAATATATCTGTACCAGATGCGCGTAACTTATCTATCACCGTCTTTGACAAAGGTATGATTGCAGCAGTAGAAAAAGCTATTATGAAGTCAGATCTAGGGTTAAATCCTCAATCAAATGGCACGCTTATTCGTATTCCATTACCACCGTTAACGGAAGAGCGTCGTAAAGATCTAGTGAAAGTTGTTCGTGGTGAAGCTGAGAACGGTAAAATTGCTATTCGAAACATTCGTCGCGATGCCAATTCAGATATAAAATCACTACAAAAAGAAAAAGAAATTAGTGAAGATGAACAACATCAATCTGAAGATGAAATTCAAAAAATTACTGATACTTTTGTTAAGCAAGTTGATGAATTATTAGTTAAAAAAGAAGCAGAGTTAATGGAAATCTAAGATTTCTAAAGTAAACGCCAGCTTGGATTATTATCCGCTGGCGTTTTACGTTGTATATCTAAGTAAGAAAAGGGCGACTAGTGACAACTAGCACAACACCTAATGGTGAGTTTATAAACATTCCTAAGCATATTGCCATTATTATGGATGGTAATGGTCGTTGGGCGCAGGCGCAGGGAAAAAGCCGAGTTACAGGCCATAAAGCTGGAGTTGAGTCAGTACGAGCAGTTGTTAGAGGTGCTCGAAAATCTGGAGTAGAGGCATTAACTTTATTTGCTTTTAGTAGCGAAAATTGGCAACGTCCTGAACAAGAAGTTAGTGTGTTAATGGATTTATTCATGTATGTGCTTACCAAAGAAGTTAAGCGTTTACATAAAAATAATATTCGTTTTCAAGTGATAGGCGATTTAAGTCGTTTTTCTGCTAAATTACAAAAAAACATCGCTAAATCTGAACAACTTACTGCTGAGAATACTGGGTTAGTGCTGTCAGTTGCAGCAAACTATGGTGGACGTTGGGATATAGCTAATGCAGCTAAAACGCTAGCGATGCAAGTAAAAAATGAAGACCTTAGCCTTGATGACATCAATGAAAACACACTGCATGAGCAAACTTGTTTAGCAAACTTGCCGGCACTTGATTTACTAATACGTACAGGTGGTGACTTTCGTATAAGTAATTTTTTATTGTGGCAAGCGGCATATGCTGAATTTTATTTCACTGAAGTATTATGGCCTGATTTTAATGAACAAGAATTTGAACAAGCAATCAGTACATTTGATCAACGTGAACGACGTTTTGGTAAAACAGGTGAACAAGTCACAAAATAATAGTTAACGCTTTTAGATAACGAAAATATAAAAATAAAGCTAAGTGAGTGAGCAAATAATAACAACTAAATATAAATTAACATTTGCAACTTAACACTATCAATTAAATAAAGGATACAACTTGCTAATACAACGAATTATAACTGCATTAATTTTAGCGCCTGCCGCAATTTCGGCCATTTTCTATTTGCCTTTGGATTATTTTGCCGTTTTATTAATGGCTATTATAGCGATAGGAGCATGGGAGTGGGGGCCTCTTATGGGCTTTGCAACAAAAACTAGACGTAGTGTTTTTGTTCTTATTACTAGTGGGCTAATAGCGCTACTATGGTTTGTTTTATCTCCCGATACTATTTGGTTGAGTGATAAACAATTACAAGCTAATGCGATGTATATACTGATACTTTCAGTCGTTTGGTGGATGGTTTCAGCCATACTAATGTTTGCCTATCCCAAATACAGTGATTTTTGGTCTAAACATCGTTCAATACGAGGTTTTTTCGGTTGGCTAACACTCGTGCCAACTTGGCTCGCTTTTGTTGTTATTCGCAGTAATAACTATGGTGATGACCCTTACCACGGCGCTCAGTTATTAATGTTTTTATTTTTAATGGTTTGGAGTGCTGATGTGGGTGCTTATTTCGTTGGTAAAGCATTTGGTAAACATAAATTAATGCCTAATGTGAGCCCAGGAAAAACCGTTGAAGGCTTCCTTGGCGGTGTTATCTGTGCGTGTGTACTTATCACCATTGCTGCTTACCAACTTAATTGGAATCAAGAACAAATTATGACCGTACTTTTTGTCACTGTACTCATTACCACAGTATCAGTACTTGGCGACCTTAATGAGAGTATGTTCAAACGCCAAGCGGGAGTTAAAGATAGTGGCTCTATTTTGCCAGGTCATGGTGGAATTTTAGATAGAATTGACAGCTTAACGGCAACAGCTCCTATTTTTGCCCTTTGTTATGTGTTATTTGGTTGGTAGATACAGTGCAAAAAGAACATGTGTTACCTGCTACTAGTAAACGTCATTTATGCATACTTGGCTCCACAGGCTCGATTGGAGAAAGCACATTAGATGTGATTCGTTTACATCCTGAAAAATACGATGTAATCAGTTTGTCGGCACATGCAAGTGTCGATAAAATCTTTCAGCAATGTCTCGAGTTTTCACCGCAAACAGTCGTCTTAGTCTCTACCTCTCATGCAGAACAATTAATTGACTTATTAGCAAAAGAAAATATCACTGAAATCACTGTTAAATCAGGTACAGACGCACTCATTGAGCTAGCAAAATCAGAGCAGGTAGATACTGTTATGGCTGCCATTGTCGGAGCTGCTGGTTTAATGCCTACATTAGCTGCAGTCGAGGCAGGAAAACGAGTTTTACTTTCCAATAAAGAAGCACTCGTAACATCAGGGCAAATTTTTATTGATGCAATGAAGCAGTCCAATGCCCAACTCTTGCCAATTGATAGTGAGCATAATGCTATTTTTCAAAGTTTGCCATGGCAAGAACAACAGCGGGTAGGCGAATGTCAACTCAGCCAAAATGGCATAAGTAAAATTCTACTAACCGGCTCAGGTGGACCTTTTATAAGTTGGCAGCAAGAAGCGCTAGAGCAGGTGACTCCAGAGCAAGCATGCGCTCATCCTAACTGGGATATGGGAAGAAAAATATCAGTAGACTCAGCCACTATGATGAATAAAGGTTTAGAGTTTATTGAGGCTAAATGGTTGTTTAACGTTGATGCTGATGATATTCAAGTCGTTTTGCATCCACAAAGCACTATTCATTCAATGGTGCAATATCAAGATGGCTCTGTCATTGCTCAAATGGGTAATCCTGATATGCGTACGCCTATAGCTCACGCTTTAGCTTACCCTGAGCGCATTAACTCAGGCGTAGAGCCCTTAGATTTCTTTACTACCGCTTCGTTTGATTTTAAAGCGGTTGATTTTAAAAAATACCCTAACTTAAAACTTGCTATTGATGCCTGTAAAATGGGGCAAGCAGCGTGTACAGCTCTTAATGCTGCCAATGAAATCGCGGTTGCTGCATTTTTAGACAAAGTAATAAAGTTTACCGATATTTATAAAATAAATGAAACTTCTGTGAAAAAATTTGTCTCAGAACAGGTAAGTAATATTAATGAGGTTATTTCCTTAGACAAACGCACTCGTGAATTCGCTCATTCACTTTTATCAAATTTAACGATAAAACACGATGCTGATTATACTGGGAAACAAAAGTAATAATGTTTGATTTTGTATGGAATTTAGCTTCCTTTGTTATCGCACTTGGTATTTTAGTTACTGTGCATGAGTATGGTCACTTTTGGGTCGCTCGTAAAAATGGTATCAAGGTCGAACGCTTTTCGGTTGGTTTTGGTAAAGCTATTTGGCGCAAAAAAGCACTTGATGGTACTGAGTACGTAGTAGCAATGATACCGCTGGGTGGTTATGTCAAAATGCTTGACGATCGGGTTGATGATGTTGCTGAAGCTGATAAGGACAAAACTTTTAATAGCAAGTCAGTGTATCAGCGTATTGCTGTTATAGCTGCAGGGCCTTTAGCAAACTTTGCTTTTGCGATATTTGCTTTTTACCTAATGTTTTTAATCGGTGTACCCAGTATTAAGCCTATTGTTGGTGAAATCATTCCGGACTCGATAGCAGCCAAAGGTAATGTGCCTGATAATGTTGAAATTATTGAGATTGCTGGTCAAAGAGTACGAGATTGGCAAGATGTTAATTTAGCCCTAGTTGGTGAGATTGGTAGTGATAGTATTTTATTAAGTACAAAAACAGCAGACAGTCAGTTTATTAGTAGCTACACATTAGATACTCAGGACTGGCAGTTTTCACCTGAAAAAACTTCAGCACTGACGAGTTTAGGTCTTACGCCATTTCGGCCTAAAGTACATAATGAAATTGCCCGAGTCTCTCCTGATAGTCCTGCGCATGCTGCAGGCTTGAAAGAAGGGGATATTTTAGTGGCCTTAAATGGTGAAAAACTTGCTCAAGGCTGGATGGACTTTTCTAAAAAAATTAAAAATTTTCCCGACCAAGAAGTAACTTTAGACATTGAGCGTTCAGGAAGCCCTAAAACACTTTATGTTACCCCTCAAGGCATCGAGAGTAATGGTAAAAATATTGGCTACCTTGGTGTTTCACCAAAAGCAGATGAGTGGCCTAGCGAGTATAGAATAGAATTATCTTATGGCTTATATACTGCTTTAGAAGAAAGTTTACTCAGAACATGGAATTTGGTGACATTAAGCTTTGATATGATAGGCAAGCTTATTACTGGTGATGTCTCTGTTAAAAACTTAAGTGGGCCTATTGCAATAGCACAAGGGGCAGGAGATAGTGCAGGTTACGGATTTGTATACTTTTTAGGCTTTTTGGCATTAATTAGTATTAATTTAGGAATAATTAACCTTTTACCACTACCAGTACTTGATGGCGGGCACTTACTCTATTATCTTATAGAGCTTTTGACAGGAAAGCCGGTACCAGAAAATATTCAAGAGGCGGGTTTTAAGTTCGGTGCACTAGCTTTATTAGCATTAATGAGTATCGCTTTATTTAATGATTTTAGTCGGGTATTAAATTAAAAGATCAGTTAACTTTTTAATTTAAGATTCAAACAACCAG